>JBEKCQ010000062.1:0-20056 GCA_050014795.1 Terriglobia bacterium
GCGTGCTTTGAGCCCACCATCGACTACGTGGTGGTCAAGATCCCCAAGTGGGCCCGGGAGAAGTTCCCCGACTCGGACCACACGCTGGGAACGCAGATGAAATCCGTCGGCGAAGTCATGGCTATCGGCCGTACCTTCAAGGAAGCGCTGCTGAAGGGCCTGCGGTCGCTCGAGACCGGTCGCAAGACGCCTCTGCCGCCCGAGGACCCGGGCGAATTGTTGGCGCGCCTGACCACGCCTCATCCCGAACGCCTCTGGGACGTGTTTTTCGGGTTCGAAGCCGGCATGAGCATCGAGCAGCTCACGGAAATCACTCGCATCGATCCCTGGTTCCTGAACCAGATTCAGCAGATTGTCGAAATGCAGAGAGAGCTCAAGCGCTTCGAGCTCCATTCCGTTCCCGCGCCGGTCCTGCGCGAAGCCAAGCGTTTCGGTTTCTCCGACCTTCAACTGGCCGAGTTGTGGGACACCACCGGCGAAGCCGTGCGCGAGCGCCGCCTCAAATTAGGCGTGCGCCCAGTGTTCAAGCGCGTGGACACCTGCGCCGCGGAGTTTGAGTCGTTCACGCCCTACCTCTATTCGAGCTACGAGGAAGAAAACGAGGCAGAGCCTACTAACCAGAAGAAGGTCATCATCCTCGGCAGCGGGCCAAACCGTGCCCTGAAGGAAGAGGGCTACGAGACCATCATGGTGAACTGTAATCCGGAGACCGTCTCCACGGATTACGATACCTCGGACCGCCTCTACTTCGAGCCGCTCACTTTTGAAGATGTCATGGCCATCGCGGAGGAGGAGAAGCCGACGGGCGTGATCGTTCAATTCGGCGGCCAGACACCGCTCAACCTGGCCCGGCAGCTTAAGATGGCCGGCGTGCCGATCATCGGAACGACACCGGAATCCATTGACCTAGCGGAGGACCGCAAGCACTTCGGGAAACTGCTGGCCGACATGGGCATCCCACAGCCCGAGAACGGTGCGGCCATGAACGCCGAGGAAGCCACCGCGATTGCGCGCCGCATCGGTTATCCCGTGCTGGTGCGGCCCTCGTACGTGCTGGGCGGGCGCGCCATGGTCATCGCCTTCGATGAGGCAACGCTGGTGGATTACGTCCGCCGCGCCGAGGAATTGCAGCGGGCGTTTCCCGTCCTCGTCGATCGCTTCCTGGAGAATGCCACCGAGGTGGACGTGGACGCGCTTTCCGACGGGGAAGACGTGGTGGTGGCCGGCATTATGCAGCATATCGAGGAAGCCGGCATCCACTCTGGCGACAGTTCCTGCGTGCTGCCGGCGGTGGACATCCCCGAGGGCCAGCGTCGTACCCTGCGGGAATACACCGTGAAACTGGCCAGGAAACTGAATGTCGTGGGTCTGATGAACGTGCAGTACGCCATCCAGAACGGGAAGGTGTACGTCCTGGAAGTCAATCCCCGCGCCTCTCGGACTGTTCCCTATGTGAGCAAGGCGACGGGCGTCCCGCTGGCGAAAGTTGCGGCGCGCCTGATGGTGGGCCGAAAGCTGCGCGAGTTCGGGCTGGAGGCAGAACTTCCGGTTCACCACTCGTTTGTGAAGTCGCCGGTGTTCCCCTTCCAGAAATTCCCCGGGGTGGACACGCTGCTGGGGCCGGAGATGAAGTCCACGGGAGAGGTCATGGGTGTGGCCGACAGCTTCGGCCTGGCTTTCGGCAAGGCTCAGTTGGCCGCCCACCAGCGCATTCCCACCGCGGGCCGTGTGTTCCTCTCCGTGAATGAGCAGGACAAGCCGCGCGTGGTTTCGATCGCCCGCGACCTCGCCGTGCTGGACTTCAAACTCGTGGCCACGCGCGGCACGGCGCAGACCTTGCGCGCCGCGGGCCTCAAGGTGGAAAGAGTCTACAAAGTCAATGAAGGCCGCCCCAACGTAGTGGACCTCATCAAGAGCGCTAAACTCGACCTGATCATCAACACGCCACTGGGGCGCGCTTCGCGCTTCGACGAGAAGGCGATTCGCCGCGCCGCAGTGCAGGGCGGGGTTACCTGTATCACCACGCTTTCGGCTGCAGCCGCCGCCGTGAATGGAATCCGCGCCCAGCGAGACACGGGAATTCAGGTGGTGAGCTTGCAGGAGCTGCACCAAAATCAGGCGTCAATTGCCAGTCGCCAGTCGGAAGCGAGAAGAAATAGGGCATCGGACCACTGACTGCGAACAACGGACCCGAGCGCCCCGGCAGGAAACCATGACCCGCAAACAACTCGTCGCTAACTTACAGGGAATTTTCCCTCCCGCTGTTACGCCCTTCAATCGCCGCGGCGATATAGACATCGCCCTCTTCCGGGAAAACCTTCGCCGCTACGTGGGGATCGGGTTCTCCGGAATCCTTGTGGCGGGCTCGACAGGCGAGGCGCCCTTCCTCACGGAGCGCGAGCGCCTGCGCCTGGTGGAAGTGGCGCGGGACTTGGTGCGCCCACCGGAGCTCTTGATTGCAGGCACTGGACTCGAGAGCACCAATCAGACGATAGCACTTAGCCGGGAGGCGGTGGCGCGCGGCGCTGACGCCGTGCTCCTTCTGACGCCGTGCTACTACAAGGCGCGCATGGATTCTGTGGCCCTCCGCCGGTATTTTCGCACTGCCGCTGACGCCCTGCGCCGACCGGTGATCATGTACAACATTCCGCAGTTCACCGGGGTCCGCATGCATCCCGACACCATCAGCGCCCTTTCCCGTCACCCCAATATCATCGCGCTCAAGGAGAGTTCAGGGGATCTGGCTTATGTGCGGAGCATCCTGCGGAAAGTTCGGCCGGGATTCCGCATCGTGGTGGGCGCGCCACCCATTCTGCTCGACGCATTGCGCGCCGGCGCCGCGGGCGCTGTGCTGGGTCTGGCAGGATTTGCGCCGGAGATCTGCCTCGGGATCTACGAGTCATTTCAAAGACGCCAGATGAGAACGGCGCGGGAACTCCAGCAGAAGCTCACGTTGCTGGCCCAGAAAATCAGCATTCCTTTTGGAATCGCCGGGGTTAAGGCCGCACTGGATCTGTGCGGATACGCAGGCGGCCCGCCACGGGCTCCGCTTGTTCCCCTGAATGCTTCCGGACGGCGCGCTGTGGCTGCGGCTCTCCGGGAAGTGCGCGCGGGACTTGAATTCTGAGCCGCCTGCCCATCCCTGGAATCTAAAGTACGAAGGGCAGCGATCTCCTCCCAGCCTCCCGGTAGCGCTGTCCGTGCTGAGCGGGAAGCGTAGGATGCGCATTTTCATGGACTGCGTTTCTATTCCTTACACGCGCGTACCGCATTCGAGCCAACTCCTGCTTGATTATCTCTACCAGTTCGACGGGGTCGCAGCGTACTACACCGGTTCACCTTTCGATCCTGCCAGCTACAGGGACCTCGCAGGCAAGCTCCAGGGCCGTTACCACGACCGGCGCGAGCTGGTGGCAATCCTGAGACGGCAGAACGAGACTTTCGGCAGCTCGGAAGCCACTTTCGCCAACATCCAGCACCTGAGCGAACCGGGGACGTTCGCCGTGGTGACGGGTCAGCAGGTGGGGCTGCTCTCCGGACCAGCGTTCACCCTCTACAAAGCGCTGACGGCCGTGCGACTGGCTCAGGTGCTTTCAGAGCAAGGTCTGCCTTCCGTCCCCGTATTCTGGTTGGCCACGGAAGACCACGATCTCGAAGAGGTCGAGCAAACCGCGACTTTCGATGAGGAATACGGCTTGGTTCCTCTTCGCGATGCGGGGGACCGCCCGGCGCCTCGTTCGCCCGTGGGCATCGTCAAGCTTTCCTCCGAGATCAATCTCGCGCTGGATCGACTGGAAGCAGCGCTTCCACCCGGCGCGCCCCGCGATGCACTGCTTGGTGACCTCCGCGCCTGCTACCAGCCAGGCGCCACATGGGCGCAAGCCTTCGGACGTTTGATGGCGCGGCTTTTGGGCCGTTGGGGTGTCATCCTGCTTGACCCGCTCGACGACGCCGTCCGTCGCCTGAGCGCCCCCCTCTATAAGCAGGCACTAGCTCAGGCAACGGACCTGCGGAGCCCGCTGATTGAGCGCTCCCGGGCCCTCGTTCGTATCGGGTACCACTCGCAGGTCAGTGTGTCTGAGGATTCCACCTTGGTTTTTGTTACGCGGGAGGGGAACCGCCTGGCGCTCCGCCAGCGCGACGGGGAATTCTTCCTGGATGACATCGAGAAGATATCGTTGGCGGAGCTGACGGCCGACCCGAGTAGCTCCCACCTGAACCTTTCCTCCAACGTCCTGCTCAGGCCCGTGGTGCAGGATTTCCTCCTGCCGACGCTGGCGTACGTCGCGGGGCCCTCCGAGCTCGCCTACTTTGCCCAAGCTCAGGCGCTGTATTCTGCATTCGGTCGGCCCATGCCCATCGTCTTTCCTAGGGCGGGTTTCACCCTGGTGGACCGCAGAACCGAACGCCTGCTGGAGAAATACAAACTAGGTGTGGAAGACGTGTGGCAGGGTGAAGAACATCTGGGCCACAAGATTGCTGCAGCAGGGTTCGCCGAGGGCTGGTCAGAGAGGTTTGCCGAGAGCGAGCAGGAAATCTCGCGTCTGCTTGAACGGTTGCGCCAGGACCTCGAGACCCTCGATCCAACCCTGCTCGACACCCTCAAGAACGTGGAAGAACGGATGACGCACCAGATAGGACGTCTGCGCGCCAAAGTGAGCCGTGCCGCTCTCGAACGCTCTGGCCTGCTCTCCAGGCATCAGCAGTTGCTGTTGCGCTTCCTGCTGCCAGAAAAAGACCTGCAAGAACGCCAGGTAAGTGGCGTCTACTTCCTCGGCCGCGCGGGGTATGAGCTGCTCGAGCGTGTCCTCAGCCAGATCCAAACCCGCTCATCCGATCATCAGGTGCTCGTCTATTAGGCTCCATTCAGTCGCTGCGCACCGGCAGCGCAATCTTCTCGGTCCTTGACAACTGCGGAATGCCGCTGCCATTCGAGGCATGCCGCGCGTCTGCTATAATCGTCGAGAGCAAGCAAACGAAGAGCAGTTGCTGATAGGCTGGGAGGTAGCTTCGGAAGCACAGACCCGGCCGGAGGGCTTGTCATGGCGTCCGATAGTGGTGAGCGCGCGGGAGCAGGGAGGGCAGTTGCCCGGGCGCACGTGGTCCAGGTCGAGACTCGGACTCGCGTGGAGTTCAAAGACGTCACAAGCGTGATCCAGAGATTCGTCGTTGAGTCAGGCGTGCAAGGCGGGATTTGCTTTGTTTTCGTACCCCACACCACCGCCGCCATTCTTATCAACGAAAATGCCGACGCGGGCCTGCAAAAGGATTTGGACGACTTCCTCAGGCAGTTGGCGCCGCGCGACAAGGACTATTGCCATGACGACGGCAATTGCGACGCGCACTTGAAAGCCGCCGTCATCGGCTGCTCGAAGTCCCTGCTGATTGAAAACGGCCGGCTGGTGCTCGGCCGGTGGCAGGGCGTCTATTTCTGCGAGTTCGACGGCCCAAGACGGCGCGAGTTGAGGGTCAAGATCGTCGCGGATTGAGTCATAGACCCTTTTCGCTGGCGGTTGGAGCGCGACTGTTTGATGGAAACGCTAGGGCTATACGTTCAGATCCCCTTCTGCGCCTCGAAGTGCAGTTACTGCAATTTCAGCTCGCAGGTCGCGCGCGCCGAGGTGTTTGATAGCTATTGCCGTGCGATAGAACTGGAAATCGAGCGATTGCCCGATCTGTATGATGCGCAGGGGATTGGGCAACGGTTGCTGGACTTCCCGGTCGATACCGTCTATGTCGGGGGCGGGACTCCCACTATCGTCGGCGCGGAACGGCTGGCGAGAATCCTGAAGGCGGCTCGCGAGCGCTTCCACCTGGATGCAGTTCTCGAATTCACTTTCGAAATCACCCCGGGCTCGGCCGACACAGGATTTCTCGCCTGGGCGAGGGCGGACGGAGTGAATCGCCTGAGCATTGGCGCACAGTCGTTCCACGACCAGGAGCTTCTCTCCGTAGGCCGGCTACATTCGGCCGCCGAAACGCGCGAACTCATTCGGCAAGCTCGGCGTGCGGGCTTCGCCAACCTCGGTCTGGACCTAATCGCGGGCTTGCCCCATCAGACCGAAACGTCGTGGCTGGAAAGCCTGCAGGTTACCGCCGAGATCCGGCCCGAGCACATTTCCATCTACCTTTTCGAGGTGGACGAGAAAAGCCGCCTCGGAAGCGAAGTCCTTCGACACGGCACGCGCTATCAGGCCGAGACAGTTCCCGACGAGAATTTCATGGTGGAAGCCTACGAAGCGGCGCGTGCCTTTCTTCGCCACGAAGGGTATGTTCAGTACGAAATCTCGAATTTCGCGCTGCCCGGCTACGAGTCGCGCCACAATCAGAAATACTGGAAACTCGAACCCTACCTTGGCCTGGGCGCTGGAGCCCACTCCTTCGAAGGCGAACGCCGCTGGGCAAACGAGGCCGTGCCAGAGGCATACGCGGCGAAGCTCTTGCGCGGTGACTCGCCGATCACCGAGATGCGCTTGCTTTCACCGGAAGAGCAGCTGGAAGAGTTCTTCTTTGTCGGCCTGCGGCAGAGCCAGGGCGTAGACTTGGCGCTCGCCAGTCGACGCTGGGGAGCCAGCCGGGTCACGCGCTGGGAACCGACTATCGCTGCGCTGGCTCAAAAAGGATGGCTCGAACGGCAGGCGAATCAAGTTCGTTTGGGCGAACAGGCCTATCTGATCTCGAACGAAGTCTTTCAGGAATTTGTTACAAACTAGTCGTCAGCCGTCAGTTGTCGGCGATTTTCTGAACAGGAACAGCTCAGCATTAAGCGGCCACGGACAACCAACGACTAACGACCAACATCAGGAACGGAGCGCAAAGAATCCCATGAACCACCCAATCGCCGACCTACGCAGTGACACCGTTACCAAGCCGACGCCGGCGATGCGGCGCGCGATGTACGAGGCGGAAGTGGGGGACGATGTGTACCGCGAGGATCCGACCGTCAATCGGCTCCAAGAGCGTGCCGCCCAAATCTTCGAACGCGAGGCAGCGCTGTACGTGCCCTCGGGGACGATGGGCAATCAGGCAGCTATCAAAGTCCACACGCGGCACGGCCAAGAAGTGATCTGCGAGCAGCGCGCCCACATTTTCAACTTCGAGATGGCCATGACCGCCGCCTTCTCGGGTTGTTTGGCGCGGCCGATTTGGGGCGACGACGGCATCCTGACGTGGGATTCCATCGCGCCCAACGTCCGCGGCCGGGGCGACCACCGCGCGCGCACCGGTCTGATCTCGCTTGAGAACACGTCCAACCTTGCGGGTGGTTCGGTCTACCCCCCGGAGATTTCCGACGACATCTGCGACCGCGCTCACGCCGCAGGTCTGCCCGTGCACCTGGACGGCGCGCGCATCTTCAACGCCGCTGTTGCGCTGGGTCGTTCGGTCGTGGAGTTGACGCGCAAGTTCGATTCCGTGATGTTCTGCCTGTCCAAGGGCCTGGGCGCGCCTGCGGGCTCCATGTTGGTGGGCAGCAAGACGTTCTTCGAGGAGGCACGCTTGGTGCGGAAAATGCTCGGTGGTGGCATGCGCCAGGTGGGCGTGCTGGCCGCTGCTGGCCTGGTCGCGCTTGAGGAAAGCCCCAAGCGGCTGCACATCGATCACGCGAACGCTAAGTTCCTTGCCCAAGGGCTCGCCGAGATTCCCGGAATCAAGATTGACCCCGAAAAGGTGGTCACCAACATTCTGTTTCTGGATGTATCAGGGACCGGCCGTACCTCATTTGAGATTTCCAAGCGGCTGGCGGCTCAAGGTGTCCTGGCCAACGGCGTGACTCCAGAGACCATGCGCATGGTCACGCACTACGACGTGGACCGCGTCGGCTGCGAACGCGCGCTGCAAGCGCTTCGTGAGATTCTGGGAACATCGGGAAGGGCCGCTCCCGTGTGAAGTAGGGGAGCGCTTTGCGCTCTCGTCCATCGGAGGGGATTCCGTCGTCTGACAGACAGCAGAGTGTATCCCTACCTCTTTTTCTCCTCAGCTTGTTTTGCCGCGAGCTTGCCGAGGGCATCGAGGTAGTGTCGCCGGTAGATTGGGTCGTCGGGCTCCAGGCGGGCCGCCTTGCGATACTCCGTGAGGGCGCCTTCCAGATCACCGAGTTTCTCGAGTGCGTAGCCCAGACCGTTGTGGGCGTCGGCATCGCTAGGGTCGTACCGGACAGCTTCCAGCATTTCCACCCGCGCGCGTTTCCACTCTTTGGCTACCAGGAAAGTGATTCCCATCTCGCGGTGAAGGTCGGAATTCTCGGGGTCCAACCGGTAAGCATCTCGAAGGTGCTGGATGGCCTCCTCGATGCGTCCTCGCGTGCGGAGTTGAATTGCTTCCTGGATATGCCGGCGCAGCCGAACCTTGATCTCACCCGGCTCGAGCGGGGCGGAGGCGGCTTCGGGAGTTGGTGTCCCTTCCAAACCGTGACGGATCTCCGCGTTCTCCCCAGCCCGTGGCGAGATGAAGTACGCCTTGCCCTGCTCATTCGGACACTGGATGTGAACGTAGTGGTCACCTGGCTCGACCGCGGCCAGGACGAGATCTCCTTTCGACTCCGTTTTCCCCACAGGGGCGGAGTCGAGGTCTACGGTGCATCCTTCGCGGCCTGTGTGGACCGTTACTCCGGCTGAAGACGGCTCCCGTTCGCGCCCCACCGCGGCAGCCAGCGACCAGAAAGCCGCGACAGCAAGAATCGTCCGAAAAGAGGTCGCACTAAGAAGACGATAGGTTATGCTCTTCATTCCACACGATGTTATCACAGTGTCCCGAAGGCCCGTTCCTTGACGGTTGATGAGTTGTGTTATAGCTTAATTTCCCGGAACCACGCAGGGGCAGGGAACAACTTCCGAGGTGACTGCTGGATCTAGAAATCACCGAACAACAGCCGTGGGTCGAGAAGATACTCGCTGGTGACCGTCGCGCCATCGCCCGCGCCATTTCGGCCGTGGAGAGCGGCGAGGTGGCCGGAATCGAACTCCTGAAGCATCTCTTCCCGAAATCAGGCGGTGCCTACGTGATCGGCGTGACGGGCTCACCGGGCGCGGGAAAAAGCACGCTGGTGGAAAAACTGGCGGGCGAATATCGCCGCAGCGGTCTGCGGGTGGGCATCATCGCCGTGGATCCCACCAGCCCTTTTTCGGGCGGAGCAATTCTGGGCGACCGGATCCGCATGCAGGCACTCTCGACCGATGACGGGGTTTACATCCGGAGCATGGCCACCCGCGGCCATCTGGGTGGGCTGGCGCCCGCCGCGCACGACGTCGTCACCATCCTGGATGCGGCGGGCTGCCAGGTAGTGCTGGTCGAGACCGTGGGTGTGGGGCAGGATGAGGTCGAAATCGCCCGCCACGCCGACGTGACGGCCTTGCTCCTGGTCCCTGGGATGGGCGATGATGTCCAGACTTTCAAGGCCGGCGTTATGGAGATTGCGGATCTCTACGTGATCAACAAGGCCGATCGGCCCGGCGCCGACCGCGTGGAACAAGAAGTGACCGCGATGCTTTCCATGGCCCCGCGACGGGACGGCTGGCATCCGCCGGTTTTGAGGACGGTGGCCACGACAGGCGAAGGCATCGCTCCGCTGCGAGGAGCCCTGGAACAGTTCCGCGTTTTCGGCGAACAGCACGCGCTGCGGCTTGAGCGGCAACGGGAGCAGTGGCGGGAGCGCCTTTTGGAATTGCTCCGGCAGAGCTTGTTCGAAAGCGCCGTCGGTGAGTTGCGGGATGGCGCCATTGAGTCTCGGGTCGAAGATGTCCTGGCGCGGCGCCGCGACCCCCATTCGGTGGTTGAGGAGCTGATAGGAGAGTTTCGCCGCGCCCAAGGCAAAGGGCCCGAACGCACGCCATGAAGATTCACCATGTAGGCATTGCAGTGGAGTCCCTCCGCACGGCGGTCCCGTTGTTCGAGAGGCTCCTGGGGCGTGCCCCCGACTCGGAAGAGGTCGTCGAAGATGAGAAGGTACGCAGCGCGGTGTTTACATTAGGTGATAGTCGCATTGAATTGTTGGAGGCCACGTCGTCCGACTCGCCCATTGCGCGTTTCATCAGCAAGCGGGGGCAGGGCGTCCATCACGTGGCACTGACGGTGGCGAATCTATCCGGGGTTCTTGCCCAGCTCGAAGCAGCCGGCGTGCGGTTGATCGACCGTGAGCCTCGCATCGGGGCAGGGAAGGAACGCATCGCGTTTCTGCACCCGGCGAGCACCGCGGGAGTACTGATCGAATTAGTCGAGGAGATATGAAACTGGGGGATTTCGAACTGACGACGCTTTCCGACGGCACCTTTGCCCTCGACGGCGGCCAGATGTTCGGCATCGTGCCGAAGCCGCTGTGGGAGAAGAAGCTGCCCGCCGATTCCCGCAACCGGGTGCGATTGGCCCTGCGCTGCCTGCTGGTGCGAACCAGCAGGTACAACGTTCTGATTGAAACCGGCATAGGCGACAGATTCAGCGAGAAGTTCGCGGACATCTACGGAGTCGAGAAGCCCACAACCCTCCCGGCGGATCTGAAAAAGGCTGGCTTGCGGCCGGAGGACATCGACATCGTCATCAACACCCACCTGCACTTCGACCATTGCGGGTGGAACACGCGGCGCGCGGGTGACAAGGTGATTCCCACGTTCCCCCGCGCCAAATACTTTATCCAGGCCGGCGAATGGGAGCATGCGCTTCATCCCACCGAGCGCGATCAGGCCAGTTACGTGGCCGAGTCCTTTCGGCTAGCGGAGATACAGACAGAACTCCTGGAGGGCAACCAGGAAATCATCCCTGGGATCCGCGTGGAGGTCTTTTCCGGGCACACCCGTGACCTGCAATGTGTGTGGATTGAGTCGGAGGGCAAGCAGGCCTGCTGTGTCTCGGACCTCGTCCCCACGCGCGCGCACCTGCCGTACCCGTGGATCACGAGCTTTGACCTCTACCCGCTGGAAACGCTGGCCAACAAGCAACGCCTGCTGCCGCAATTGGTCGAGCAGGAAACGCTGGCGGTCTTTCCACACGACTTGGAAGTGCCGTGGGCAAAGTTGGCCGAACAAGACGGCCGCATCGTGGCACTGCCGATGGATTGACAGTGGTAGCAGTTGTGGACTGCTGACCACGGACCAAGGACAACACCTCATGGCTAAAGCGGAGATTGGAATTATCGGAGGAAGCGGCCTTTACAACATGGCGGGCCTGGAGCGTGGACGCGAAGTTCGCCTCACGACGCCTTTCGGCAAGCCCTCAGATGCGTTTGTCCTGGGTAGGCTGGAAGGGCGCCAAGTGGCCTTCCTTTCCCGCCACGGGCGCGGCCACCGGCTGATGCCCTCGGAGATTAACTTTCGCGCTAACCTCTACGGCATGAAAAAGCTGGGCGTCACGCGGATCATTTCCGTGAGCGCCGTCGGTTCCCTGCGCGAGGATATGCGACCCCTGGATGTGGTTTTGCCGTCACAGTTCTTTGACCGCACCCAGGGCCGCGTCTCGACCTTCTTTGGCGAGGGCTTGGTGGCACACATCAGTTTTGCGGATCCCATCTGTTCTCTGGTGGCGGATGTGCTCGCAAAGTCCTGTGCCGCCAGCGGCGTGAACTGCCACCGGGGCGGCATCTATGTATGCATGCAGGGGCCGGCGTTTTCCACCCAGGCAGAATCCAATGCATACCGTGCTTGGGGGATGGACGTCATCGGCATGACGAACTTGCAGGAAGCCAAGCTGGCTCGCGAAGCAGAAATCTGCTACGCCACGCTGGCCATGGTCACGGATTACGACTGTTGGCACCCGGACCACGATGCCGTCACCGTCGAGCAAATCATCGATTTCCTGAACCGGAATGCGCAAAACGCTCAGAAGATCATCCGGACTGCCGTGCGGCTAATGCCCAAAGAACGAGACTGCAAGTGCGGGGCAGCGCTGGCACACGCGATCATTACTGATCCGAAGAAGGTCCCACCAAGAACCAAGAAGAAACTGGCGCTGCTGGTGGGGAAGTACCTGAAGTAATCCGGGTTGGAGTCCCAACCCATCTCGACCGAGGGGAGAGGAATCAGGATGTCCTTGCTCGTGGTCGGTTCCGTAGCCTTTGATTGTGTGCGCACACCCTATGGCCAGGGAGACAATATCCTGGGTGGGGCGGCAACCTACTTTTCCGTTGCCGCCAGTTGTTTTGCCCCCGTGAGGGTGGTCGCCGTGGTGGGCGAGGATTTCAACCAGAAGCATCGCAGCGTTTTCACCAGCCGCGGCATTGACACGGCAGGGTTGGAGCAGGCTGCCGGCAAGACCTTCCGCTGGCACGGCGAGTACGTGGGCGACATGAATGAGGCCCGCACCCTGGACACCCAGCTCAATGTGTTCGAGCAGTTCGCTCCCAAAATCCCCACCGCCTACCTCGACAGCGAATATGTCTTCCTGGGCAACATCGATCCCGTCTTGCAGCTTCATGTGCGCCAGCAGTTACCCAACGCCCGGCTGGTCGCTCTGGACTCTATGAACTACTGGATCCAAGGCAAGCTGGAGGAGCTGAAGAAGACGTTGGCCGCGGTGCACATCCTGATAGTGAATGAGGGCGAGGCGCGAATGCTCGCGGGTTGTCCAAACCTGAAGAAGGCCGCAGGGGCGATTCAGAAGCTTGGACCGCGTATCGTGGTCGTAAAGCGCGGGGAGCATGGGGTGAGTCTTTTCACCGAAGGCTCGGTCTTCTCTGCGCCCGGATATCCGCTGGACGAAGTGCGCGACCCCACCGGCGCGGGTGACACGTTCGCCGGCGGTTTCATGGGACACTTGGCGCGGAGCAGTGACGTTTCCGAACCCAACCTCCGGCGCGCGGTGATCTACGGCTCTGTGATGGCGAGCTTTGCGGTGGAGGAATTTGGCCTCGGCCGACTGCTCCGGCTCGAACCGCAGGAGATTGAAGCTCGCTTCCGTGAATTCAAGAATCTAACCCATTTTGATGCCTGAGCACACGCCCCCTGCGAGCGAGCCCCCTGGCACACCACCGTGCCTGTCGCCTCGAACGACTCTCGTGGTGGGGTCAATCATCGTCGCGGTTGCGACGGCCAATCTCTACTTCTTCTACTCCCACGGCCTGAACAATCTGTATGGCGATGCCATGGCGCACATGGAAGGCGCCCGGCGCATCTTCGATTCCCGGACGCCGGGCTATGGTGAGATCGGAACTGTATGGCTGCCCCTCTGCCACCTCCTGGCTTCGCCTCTGGCAGCCAACGATTTCCTTTGGCGGACGGGACTCGCCGGAGGCCTGCTTTCGAGCGCGGCCTTTGCCGTGGCGGCCTGGTTCCTCTTTCGCTTGGCGTTCGAGATGAATCGCAACCTTGCCGCCGCGACGCTGGCTCTGTCAGTTTTCCTGCTTTGCCCCAACATGCTCTATCTTGCCAGTACGCCGCTAACCGAACCTGTCGCCGTGCTCTGGACTGTGGCAGTGGCCTACGGGCTGTTTCGGTTTCAGCAGGGCGGGCGGATACGTGCACTTCTTGGGGCTGCCGGCGCGGCCCTTCTCGGCACACTCACGCGATACGACGGATGGTACTTGCTGCCATTTGCGGCGGTGTTTGTACTGCTGGCGCGGCGGGAGCACTGGCAGATCCGCCTTCGCCACGCGCTTCTATTCTCGCTGATTGCCGGCACAGGTCCGGTCCTGTGGCTCCTGCACAACGCCTATCGCTATGGCAACGCGTTGGAGTTCTACAACGGGCTCTCTTCCTCAAAGGGGCAATATGCGCATCAGATTGCCACCACGGCATTCCGCTACCCTGCCGACGGGAGTCTGTGGGTGGCAGCGCGCTACTACCTGATGGATCTGGAGCTGGTAATGGGAGTGTGGCCGCTGGTGCTCGCATTGCTAGGCCTCGTAGTCTGGGCCGCGGACCACCGCGAGCGGCCGCGCCGCTGGGCCGCCCTGCTGCTGCTCGTGCCTTTCCCGTTTTACATCCAGGGGTTGGCCTATGCGGCCGTTCCCCTGTACGTGCCGACGCTTTTCCCGCACACCTACTACAACCTCCGCTTGGGTGTTGAAATGCTGGCCGGCGTGGCGCTTTTCGCTTCCTTCCTGCTATCGCCGACCCTGACCCAGCGATTGCGTTCCGTGCTCCTGCTGATCCTTCTCGCCGCCGTGCTAGGGCAGACGATTTCGCTCGTCTCGCCTGGCGCTGGTGAGCTCGTCGTGGCTAAAGAAGGTGTGGTGAATACTCCCTGCCGCTCCCAGACGCAGCAGGCGGTCATCCAGTTCTTGCGCGAGAAGTACGACGGTCACACTCTCCTGATGGCCGCAGGCCGCTGGCCCTGCGTGATGCCCACGCTCGGGATTCCGTTCCGCAACACCCTGAGTGAAGCGAACCAGGAGTATTGGATGAAGATGCGCTCCGAACCCGAAAAATGGGTGGAGTGGATCGTCCGCAGTGATAACGACACCGTGGACTCCCTCATGCGCGGCTATCCGCAAGCCTTTGCCGGCTTCGATTTGAGCTACGCGGAGACTTTTCCCGGTGAAGGAGGCGTCCGGATCTATCGGCGCCGGGCAAGCTGAATTTCGCTTGACCGCGCGGCCTTTTCCGTCAAGAGTGTTTCGCAGGCCTCCGACGAGTGTCGAAAATGGCAAACATCATTGAAATCCCCTTCAGCAAGTTCCACGGACTGGCTAACGATTTCGTTATCGCGGAAGCCTGTGGCCTTCCGCGCGCTCTACCTCACCTGGCTCGTGCGATCTGCGCGCGCCACACAGGAGTGGGGGCGGACGGACTCCTGGTGGTGATGCCACCGCAGAATAAGAGATACCAGGCGCGCGTGCGGTTCTTCAATGCCGACGGGAGCGAGGCGGAGATGTCCGGCAACGGCATCCGCTGCGCCGCTGCCTTTCTCGTAGCCCGCGCTGCGGTGAAGCGCCCCCTGCAAATCGAGACGGCAGCGGGCGTGAAATCGCTCCACCTCGTCGGGTTTGAAGGAGGGAAGTGGACGTTTCGCGTGGCGATGGGCCGGCCGATCTTAAAGCCCGCGAAGATACTGTTCGCGGGCAGCAGGTCCGCCTCGCCCATCGTGGGATTCTTGCTCGAGACCAGTCACGGATTGCTGCCGGTCACCGTCACCTCTATGGGCAATCCACACTGCACGGTCTTGGTCAGCAATTTTGGGGCCCTCGACTGGCGGAGGTTGGGCCGCGAGATTGAGCTCAACACTCTCTTTCCCAACCGCACCAACGTGGAATTCGTGAAGGTCCTCTCCACCAAGGAAATCGAAGTGCGATTCTGGGAACGCGGGGTGGGTGAGACGATGTCCTCGGGCACGGGATCTTGTGCTGCGGCTGTGGCGTGTATCTTGAATCGCCAGACAGGCCGCAAGGTGGCCGTCCACACTCCGGCCGGGCTCCTCGAGGTGAGCTGGCCCGCCAGGGGAGAAGTAGCCCTCACCGGTCCCGTCGAGCTGATCGCGCAGGGTACCTACCGCTATCGCGGGTGAAGGCGCGTTTTCGCAAAGAAGAAAAGCTGCAACATCAAGAAACAGACGCTGCGCTACTAGGGGCGAGCTTTCTCCGCTTCGCCGACCATCGGCACAAAACGCACGGGAAGAAGTGTTTCCTGCCGCGTGCCTTTCGCGGTGCGGCGGATGCGGATCAGGTCCTGGAAGAAGCGGCCCACGGGAACCACCAGCCGCCCACCCTCGCGGAGTTGCTCGACCAGCGCGGGTGGGACATGATCGGGCGCCGCGGTCACCATGATAGCGTCGAAGGGAGCCGCCTCCGGCCAACCCCCGTAGCCGTCACCGACGCGCAGCTTCACGTTGTTGTAGCCCAGTCGCTTCAGGCGCTCCGCGGCCTCTTTCCCCAGCGGCTCGACGATCTCGATGGAATAGACCTCGCGGGCCAGCTCGGCCAGCACGGCTGCCTGGTAGCCGGAGCCCGTGCCGATCTCCAGGACGCGGTCCTGCGGCTTGAGCTCCAACGCCTCAGACATGAACGCCACAATGTAAGGCTGGGAAATCGTCTGGCCGTGACCGATAGGCAGCGGCTCGTCGGCGTAAGCATAAGGCAGCAGCTGCGATGGCACGAACAGGTGACGGGGAATCTTGCGCATCGCCGCCAGCACGCGCGAGTCCCGCACGTCGCGCGCCACAATCTGCTCATCCACCATGCGTTGCCGCGCCTGGCGCTGTTCTTCGGAGTCCGCAAGCGTCTGAGCCGAAACTGGCTGGGAGTTTAGAATCGTATCCCGGGACGAACTGCACTGGAGCAGGAGGATGCCCAGCAAGGGAAGAAGTGCTTTTCGTGCGAAGGGGAAATTCGCTTTCACACCGGCCTCCAATGCTGCCGGGAGTTCCGGTCACGGGCGGACGTACAAGTAGATCGTATGCGAAATCCCGTTCTCCGAGGTGACCTGTACGTTCTTCTTCGGCTCCCAGCCGGGAACCTTGAAGTCGTGGGTGACCACGCGCGCGCCCGGGCGAAGATCCCGTTCGAGGATGGGCTTCAATCGGTCGTTGACACTGGTCAGCAGGTAAAGCGTCACGACGGTGGCGGGACGCAGGCTCACCTTGTACATGTTCTCGTGCAGAATCTTGGCGCGTTTCTCCAGTCCCAGTTCCACAATACGCGCTGACGATTCTTTGCAGAGGTCGTCATCCAACTCCACGCCCACAGCCTCGGCGCCGAACTTCTGCGCCGCCATGATTACAATGCGTCCGTCCCCGGAGCCGAGATCGTAAACCCTGTCGTACTTGTCCACTTCCGCCAGCTTCAGCATCTCTTCCACCACCAACATGGGCGTGGGGACAAAGGGCGCGAGCCGATCATTCAGTTCTCCCAGCTTGGGGGGTGCCGCCTTTTGAGCCCAGCCCGCAAGCGAGAAGATGGAAACGGAGGCGAGAAAAGCGGCGCCTGTCAGGATGAGTCGTCGCCGCGGCTGACCATTCGGAATCAACATGAGGTTATCTCCGCCAGTCTCGAAAAACCGAAATGATTCTAGCCACGCCATACTATCTTGTCGAGCCCAACCCTCCCACCACCATCCTGACGCAAAATTCGCTGTTTGACGTTGGCCGATTTCGATGGTAAGTAGCGCAGCGTCAGATTGCAGGTAGCATGCCAGGTGTTTCCAGTTTCGGATAGAAAGGGATTTCATGCCGCCTTCACTCAACCCTGCGCCTGCGGGTACGCTGCTTCGCCGCGAACTGACGCTGGTAAGTGCCACTGCACTCGTGGTCTCGAACATGATTGGCACGGGCATTTTCACGACCACGGGATTTCTGGCGGGCGATCTGGGTCGGCCCTCGCTCGTTCTCTCCGTTTGGCTGGTGGGCGCGTTAGTGGCGGTGGCTGGTTGCCTTACCTACGCAGAGCTGGGTGTCAATTTCCCGCGCTCGGGCGGGGAGTATGTTTACCTGCGCGAAGCCTGGGGGCCGGCCTGGGGTTTTCTAAGTGGCTGGATTTCTTTCTTTGCCGGATTTGCCGCGCCCGTAGCCGCGGGCGCCCTGGCATTTTCCGAGTACCTGGGTTACTTCCTTCCGTCCCTCTCCGTCGGCGCCCAGACTCAGGCGAGGAGCGTGGCCTTCGGCTGGGTGCACCTGGGCAACGGGCAGTTCGTGGCTTTGGGAGTGATTGCCGCCTTCACCGTGGTGAACATCTTGGGATTGAAACTTGCCTCCAGACTGCAAAACGTGTTGACTGCCCTCAAGCTGGGCATTCTGGGAACCTTCCTGGCACTGGCCTTCACTGCCGGGCAGGGCGACTGGTCGCACTTCACGCAGGCCGCCACGCGGACTTCTTCCCACAGCGTCAGCGCGCAGTTCGCCGTCTCGTTGATCTTCGTCATGTTTGCCTACAGCGGATGGAATGCTGCGGCCTACGTCGCCGAGGAAATGAGAACCCCGGAGCGGACTCTGCCTTCAGCTCTGCTCCTCGGCACCGGGCTCGTGGCTTCGTTCTACCTGGCGCTCAATGTGGCGTTCATCTACGCCTTGCCCCTCGAAGCGCTGAAGGGCGTCGTGCGCGTGGGGGCCACTGCCGCCAGCGCGCTTTTTGGGAGCGGGATTGGCAGCCTCTTCAGTGGGATCATGGCGGTCGCCGTGCTGTCGTGCGTCAGCGCCATGGTGATCGTGGGGCCGCGGGTCTATTACGCCATGGCGCAGGATGGCTGCTTCTTCTCCGGCGCCGCCAAAGTCCACCCCCGCTGGCAAACGCCTGCCCGGGCAGTCCTCTACCAGGCGGTTGCTTCCGGCGTCATGGTCCTCACCGGGACGTTCGAGCGGCTGATCTACTACATCGGATTCGCCTTGATCCTGTTTGCGGCGCTGGCTTCGGCAGGAGTCTTCCGCATGCGACGACGGCCGAACTGGAAACGTCTGCCGGCGGTAAGCTGGTGCTATCCCTTGGTTCCCTTGGTCTTCGTGGTGGCAGGTCTGTGGATGCTAGCCTACACGCTCTACCTTCGGCCCACGGAATCCCTTTTGGGTCTCTTGACCATAGCCTGCGGCTTGGAAGTGTACGTTCGCGTATTTTGGAAGGCCGGCTAACGGCGTGCTATATTAGAAGCCTCTTGAGGAACGCGCAAAACACCTCTTTTGCCAGCGAAATGCCCCAACCTCTTCGGATGAGTTCTCTTTTGATTTCAGTTACCGGGGTTTTTCTTCAGCTCGTACGCGCGGCGCGAGACTGGAAGCGCGTGGGCTGGTTGCGCTCTATCCCAGCTTGCGTCGGGGCGTGCCTGCTGGCCTTCGCGGCTGCGCCCGCCAGCCTTTTCGCGGCCAGCCCTCCCATCACCTACGTTCTTGACCTGCGCGAGCCCGCATCACACTTGGTCCACGTCACCATGACCGTGCCCGAAGCGGCTGCGGGGACCGAGATCCAGTTCCCAGCCTGGAACGCTCTTTACCAGATTCGGGATTTCGTGCGGAACGTCCAGGAACTCGAGGCCCAATGCGACGGACAGCCGTGGGAGCTGGCCCGCGTAGATCTGTATACCTGGCAGAGCAGGGGCCGGACCTGCTCGAATCTGCAAATGCGCTACGTTGTTTATGCCAACGAGGAGAGCGTCTTCGCGAGCGTGTTGAACCGGGAGCATGGTTTCTTCAACTTCGCCCTGCTGCTTTTCTATCTGCCGCGTGAGCGCGACCGTGCGGTGCGGGTCAGGTTCCTTCTCCCGCCGAATTGGAAGCTGGCCACCTTGCTGGAAGAAGGGCCGACAGCGGACGAATTCAGCGCCCCCAACTATGACCTCCTGGCAGACAGCCCGGCCGAAGCGGGGGAATTCCGCGAATACCAGTACCAGCAAGGAGGAGCGAGCTACCGCGTTGTCGTTCACGCCGATCCGGCCGATTATTCTTCCGAGCGCCTGCTGGCGTCCCTGCAGAAAATCACGGCGGCAGAAACCGCTCTGATGCGCGACGTGCCTTTCTCGCGCTACACCTTCATCCTGCATTTCCTTCGGCAGGGCGGTGGCGGTGGCATGGAGCATCGAAACGGGACCGCTGTAAGCGCCTCGGCAGCCGAATTACGCAACAACTGGGGAGGCGTAGAGGCGACGCTGGCCCATGAGTTTTTCCATCTTTGGAACGTCAAACGCATCCGACCGCAGAGCCTCGAGCCCGTGGACTACATTCACGGGAATGACACACAGGACTTGTGGTTCTCGGAAGGGGTTACCAGCACGTATGGGGAATTGGCGCTACTGCGAGCGGGCCTGATTTCTCGCGGGACTTTTTATGAGCGGCTCGCCAGAGAAATCCAGCACCTCCAGGAACGTCCCGCGCGCCGTTATCAGAGTGTCCAGGATGCCGGGCGGGAAGCGTGGCTGGAGAAGTATTCTGACTATCTGCGCCCGGAGCGCAGCATCTCCTATTACAACAAAGGTGCGTTGCTCGGCTTTATGCTCGACCTCGCCATCCGTCACGCCAGCGGCAACCAGCGCAGCCTGGATGACGTGATGCGGCGTCTGAATGAGGATTGGGTTCGCCGCGGGCGCTTTTTTGCCGCCGACGAACTACAGGCCATTATCTCCAACCTGGCGCCAGCATTCAGCGACCTCGACCGGTTCTTCAGTGACTATGTCACGGGCACGCGCGAAATGGACTACGAAACCTACCTGGGCTTTGCCGG
>JBEKCQ010000063.1:0-19526 GCA_050014795.1 Terriglobia bacterium
ATTTCCGCGACAATCGTTTTCTGACCTTCGATGCGGAAGGGATTGATCGAGTTCACCAGATACAACCCCAATTCCGGAGCGATTTCCCGCAACAGGCTGAAGGCTTCATCAAAGGTGTCGCCCACCTCGATGACCAGGGCGCCGTAGTCGAGCGCCTGGGCCAACTTCGCCGCGGAGATTTGCCGGTAAGGAACAAACAGCAGCGCCTTCATGCCGGCACGGGCCGCATAGGCCGCCATCGAAGCGGAGGTGTTTCCCGTTGAGGCGCAAGCCACCAAGCGGACGCTACGCATGGCCGCGCGGGTGATGCAGGCCGTCATGCCCAAGTCCTTGAACGAGCCGGTGGGATTGTTCCCCTGATGCTTGATGGTCAGGTGGACAGGTCCGGCCCACCAGCCCGTGCGCCGCGTGCCGACCAGCGGTGTCGAGCCCTCGGAGAGCGAGATGATCCGCGCGCCCGGCTCGACAAAGGGAATCAACTCGCGAAACCGCCATACGCCGCTGCGGTCGATGGGCTCACCACTCAGACGGCGCTGGTGCCAGGTCTGACGAAGCTGCTCAGGATCGAAGGGGTCAAACTCGTAGCGCACCTCCAGCAGCCCGCCGCAGAAGGCACACGCGTGCCCTTCCTTCTTGGGGTCCTGCCGTCGCTTAGCCCTTGATCCTGAATCCAACATCCTTGATCCTTTCCCTAGAGTTGAAATTCCTCGTGAATCGCTCTCACCGCCTCCTTGACGTCGGCGGACTTCACGGCAAATGAGATGCTCAGTTCCGAAGACCCCTGGGCAATGGCGATGATGTTGATGCCCTTTCTACCCAACGCACCGAAGGACCGACCGGCGATCCCCGGCGTGCCCTTCATATTTTCTCCGACCGTTACGATGATGGCTATCTTCGCCATCACTTCGAGTGTTCCAACATATTCGTGCAGCATTTCGAGTTCGAACGTCTTCTCCAGCCGGGTTCTCACCCGCGGCAGGTCGCCATCATGAATGGCAAAGCATAGCACGTTGTCGGCGGACGACTGCGTAACCATCAACGTCGTGACATCTTCGAGGTGAAGCCCGTTGAAGACGCGCGTGGCCAGCCGCGGAAAGCCCAGAGTGTCCTTGCCGCTGATGGTGACCAGGTCCGCATTGCTGAGCGCCGTGATGGCTTTGACTCCCGGCGTCCGGTCGCTCGGCGACGGCACGATCTTCGTCCCTGGGCACGACAGGTTGAAGGAGTTCTTGATCCAGACCGGGATTTTCTTCTTCATCACCGGCTGGATGGTTTTCGAGTGCAGCACCTTGGCGCCGAAGAACGAAAGCTCAATGGCCTCGCGGTAGGAGATCTCGGGGATAATGCGCGCCGTGGGCACCAGCCGCGGGTCGGCGGTCATGACCCCATCGACGTCGGTCCAGATCCAGACCTCGTCGGCATCGAGCGCGGCCCCGACAATCGTCCCGCTGTAGTCCGAACCTCCGCGTCCCAGGGTGGTGCAGACGCCGTCGCGCGTGCCGCCGCGAAAGCCGGTCACCACCGGGATGGCCCCGTGGCGACGAATCGCCGCCAGGCGCTGGCGCGTCTTGGTGTTCGTCTCTTCGAGGAACGGCGAGGCATTGCCGAAGTTGTTGTCCGTCACAATCAGCTCGACGGCGTCCACCGCTTCGGCCGCGACACCCGACGACCTCAGGATGGCCGCCATCAAGGTGGCCGACATCACCTCACCGAGACTTGAGAGGGTATCCATGGCGCGCGGCGTAACCTCGCGCACCAGCAAAAACCCCGAGCATAGGTTTTCGAGATTGGTGAGTTGCTCCGCCAGACGCGGCAGGACCGTAGCCTGCTCGCTGGCAGTGAGAAGTTGATCGGCGACTTCGCGGTGCCGTCGCGCCAGTTCCTGGCGGACGCCCTTCCAGTGCTCGCGGTCGCCTTTGCTCGCCTCGGTGGCCGCCCGGATGAGCATGTCCGTGACGCCGCCCATGGCGGAGACCACCACCACCACTTCCGCGTGTTGTGCATGCTGGCGGACGATCTCGCCCGCGCAGCGCATCCGCTCGGCGCTCCCCACGGACGTACCGCCAAATTTCATCACAATCAATGGCTTCTTCCCTTTGGTCATCATCATGTATTCACTCTCCCTGAACCTCAAGAAAACGGAGAACCCTCCCCACGCCGAGCCGGAGCCTGCGCAGGGTCTCCGGCCCGTTAGCGCATCGTCTTCGTCGTCGAAGGGGAACCGGAGTTGGACGCTTTGGTGGATTCGCGAACCACGTCGATGAAAACCTTGGCAGGAAGTGAGTGGTGGCGGTCGCGACGATAGATCAGGCCCAACTCCCGGTAGAGGCGCTGGCCTTCCAGCGGAATCAATTTCAGCAGACCCGCCGCCACCTCGGCCTGCGCGTAGGTCCGGCTGAGAACCGAAATCCCCAGACCCGCGCCCACGAACTTCTTGATGGTCTCGACGCTGGCCAGCTCCATGGAGATCTGGATGCGGTCGCGGTACGGGCGCAGCAGCTTGTCCAACATCACCCGCGTGTGGCCGGTCTTGGGCAGGATGAGCGGGTACAGCGACATTTCCTCCACGGTCACGCTGCGTTTCTTGCCCAGCGGGTGGTCCTTCGGCACCACCGCCTGCACCTCGTCGCGGAAGACCGGGATCACTTCCATGTTTTCCGCGGTCTGCGGCAGGGTGACGATCCCCAGGTCCACCGCGCCTTCGTGGACCTTCTGCACGATCTTGTGGCTGAAATTGCGGTAGATGCTGATCTGCACCAGCGGGTAGAGCTGTTTGAAGCGGGCAAAAGTCTTGGGCAGCACGTAGAGGCAGGTCGCCTCGTTGGCGCCAATGTAAAGCTTGCCGCGCGGCGTCCGGTTGAGCTCCGCGACGGCCTGCAGCGCCTCTCGCTGGAGGTCCAGCATCTGCTGCGCGTAACGCCGGAGAATTTCCCCGGCGGGTGTCAGCAGGACTTTCTTCCCGCTGCGGTCGAAGAGCTTCTCGCCGCACTCCTGCTCCAGCAACCTCACTTGCGCGCTGATGGCCGGCTGCGTGCGGAAGATCTTCTCCGCCGCCAAAGAGAAGCTTTGCAGCTTCGCCACCTCCAGGAAGCTGGCTAACTGGTCATAGTCCATTGTCTTGCGCCGATGATAACCCTGCATTCTATCAGATTTGCCGGAGCCGCAGGACCGGAAATCTTGCCGCGAGGCTTCGGGCGTTCACAGCGGCTACAGCCGACCCAATGCGTGCGGCATTATTCCGCAGTGCGATGCCGCTATAGGAACCACCCCACGCCGACGCACCTTGCCTGGCAGCAGGGCGGATCGTCTTCCCGACCTGATCTCAACTTGGAACTCAAGGAGGAGAGGAGGCAATGTCCAGACTAAATGTCGCTTTCGTGTTACGCCATTCCTGAACGGATCACTCGCAAGAGCCAGGCGGCCGTTGTAGACGCCGCCTCTCAACTCAGCTTGAGCTGGAGACCGCCGGTTCTTTTTTGTTCAAATCTTTTCACCATCGCAAGAAACTCGCTTGTGAGCTACAAGCTAATCCTTTGAAACCTCGCCAGTTAGCACTTGACAAGATCTGGTACATGACGTGCATCAAGTCTTATGGCTTGGAACCACTGTCGCCTACTGCGGCCGATGGACCATGGCTGGAGCAAACAAATGAAAAGACATAATGTTCTATTGGCTCTTTCTCTTTTTCTGTTGATGGCACCGACCATCGCTTTGGCCGACGCGATCCAGACCACCGGGTCGCCGGGCACCTATGGCTGGCAGAACTGGACGCCCGCTGATCTCGACCAGGACAGCCATCCCTACTGGGATAACCGTTCGTGGGATGCGCCTTATGTCGGCATGAACATCGGAAACTGCTTAAGTGGCGTTGGCAACTGCGCAATGCCGGGCGCTCCGGGGGCGATTCCTTTTTGGGGTAGGCCCTACAACAGCGGCACAGATTCTGGCGGAGGGTTCGACCCGAATTTCTTCTTCTTGAACAACACGGCCGGGAGTACCGCCGCCCTGATGCTGGAGATTGCCGGTTACGCGAACAGCAACATGTTCGGGTGGTTTGAAACCAACTCCGCAGGGTCGGTCCTTGGCACAAAGCACCAGTTGTTCAGCGGTCCGCAGGGTGCGGGCGCCGCAACTACGTTCACGCCCACGACCTACTACGGGTTCTACCTGATAACTCCCGAGGGATTCACCTTCTATACCCTCTCCAGTCTGGGCAGTGACCGCGGCAATCAGCACTTTGCTGTTTTCCAGGACGGGCAAAGCTACTGGCTTGGAATGGAAGATCTTAGGTTCTGCAACACCGACAAGGACTACCAGGACATGGTTGTCCGCGTAACTCCTGCTCCTGTTCCGGAACCGGCGTCATTGACCCTTTTGGGAACGGGGTTGGTGGGCTTGGTAGGTCTGGTTCGGCGAAGGTTTAAGGCCCGATCGTAACCCACAGTCTGCTATCGTTCTGAGACCACTCTGAAGCCCTGCGGTCAAGCGCCGCAGGGCTTTCTTTTCTTCCTGGCTCGGCGCCCCGCCCTGACGTCCCATCACGCGCGCGGGGGCCGCAAGGCGTAGGAACTCAGCACGCGGACATAGTTGGCGCGCACGAAGGCGGCCGGGTCGGCCACGGACTGCTGGCTCATGCTGCCCTGCATCTGGCGGACGGACTCGTATTCGTGCTCTTCCATCCAGGCCACCAGGTCGCTCCGCACCTTCGCCAGATGCTCGATGCCGTGCTTCAGCAGCGCCGAGGTCATCATCGTCACCCGCGCCCCGGCCATCATCGCCTTCAGCACGTCGAGCGCGGTGTGGACACCCCCAGTGACAGCCAAGTCGGCTCGCACATGACCGTAGAGAATGGCCACCCAGTGGAGGCGCAACAGGAATTCGTAGGAAGTGCTCAGAATCAGGTTCGGAACGACCTCCAGTTTTTCCAAGTCGAAATCCGGCTGATAGAAGCGGTTGAAGAGGACCAGCCCGTTCACGCCGACCTGATCCAGGCGCCGCGCCATGTTGACCATCGAGCTGAAGTAGAGGCTGAGTTTCACCGCCAGGGGAATCCGCACGCTGGCCTGGACGTTGGCGGCCAACTCCAAGTACATCCGCTCCACCTGCTCGCCGTTCATCTCCGGGTCAGTGGGGATGTGGAAGATGTTGAGTTCGAGCGCGTCGGCGCCGGCTGCTTCGATCTTCTTGGCGTACTCGATCCAGCCGCCCGTCGAGATCCCATTCAAGCTGCCGATGATGGGGATGCGCACGGCCGCCTTGGCCTTGCGGATGTGCTCGAGGTACCCTTCTGGCCCCAGGTTGTAGGTAGTCATGTCCGGAAAGTAGGTTAACGACTCGGCGAAACTCTCCGTCCCCGCCGAGAGGCTCCGATCCAGGTCGCGGCTGTCCACTGCGATCTGCTCCTCGAATAGCGAATGGAGCACTACCGCCGCGGCTCCCGCGTCTTCCATCCGCCGGATGTTCCCAATCTCCTCGCTCAGGGGCGAGGCGGAGACCACCAAGGGATTCTTCAGCTTGAGGCCCAGATAGGTTGTGGAGAGATCAATCATTTCTTTGTCTCCTTCTCCGCGGCATTCACCAGCATTGCAGCCCAGTTCTCATACAAGCGCCAGCGCGTGTTCACGTCTTCCTGGGCAAGCTCCAACAACCGCTTCGCCGCCTCCGGATCGCTGTGCACCAGCATGGTGTAGCGCGTCTCGTTGTAGACGTATTTCTCCAGCGGCAACGCGGGCGCGCGCGAATCCAGTTGCAGTGGATTCTTACGCTGCTTGACCAATTCGGGGTTGAAACGGAAGAGCGGCCAGTAGGCGGACTGCACCGCCGCCTTCTGCTGCTCCAGCCCGTAAAGCAGGTCATACCCGTGCGCGATGCAGTGCGAGTAAGCAATGAGGAGCGACGGCCCGTCGTAGGCTTCGGCCTCCAGGAAGGCTTTGACGGTTTGCATATCGTTACCGCCGAAGGCCACCTGGGCCACGTAAACGTTGCCGTAAGCCATGGCCATCATGGCCAGGTCTTTCTTGCGGGCGGGCTTGCCGCCGGCGGCAAATTTCGCCACCGCACCGCGCGGCGTGGCCTTGGACATTTGCCCGCCGGTGTTCGAGTACACCTCGGTATCCAGCACCAGCACGTTGACGTTGCGGCCGGAAGCCAGCACGTGGTCCAGCCCACCGTAGCCGATGTCGTACGCCCAGCCGTCGCCGCCCACGGCCCAGACGCTCTTTTTCACCAGTGAGTTCGCCACGGCCAGCAGGTCCCGAGCTTCCAGCGAATCCTGTCCCTGCAATTTCTCCCTGAGCAGCCGGACGCGCTCGCGTTGCTCCTTGATGCCCGCCTCGTCGGACTGGTCCGCGTTCACCAGTCCCTCGCTCAACTCCTCGCCCAGGATGGGCGAGAGCCGCAGGACGAGCTCGCGCGCGTACTGCGCCTGCTTATCCAGCGCCACACGCATCCCCAGGCCAAATTCCGCGTTGTCCTCGAAGAGCGAGTTGGACCACGCTGGGCCGCGCCCCTCTTCATTGATCGCGTAAGGCGTAGTGGGGAGGTTCCCTCCGTAAATCGAAGAGCAACCGGTGGCGTTGCCGATCATCGCCCGGTCGCCGAACAGTTGGCTCAGTAGCTTGACGTACGGAGTCTCGCCGCAGCCCGCGCAGGCCCCGGAGAACTCGAACAGGGGCCGCAGCAACTGGACGTCTTTCACCTGGCTCAGATTCAACACGCGCCGGTCCATCTCCGGCAGCTTGAGGAAGAAACTCCAGTTCTCGCGTTCCGGCTCGCGGATGGGGGGCTGGGGCATCATGTTGATGGCTTTGTGACGAACTTCCGTCTTGCTCTTCACCGGGCAGACCTGTACACACAAGCCACAGCCCGTGCAATCTTCCGGCGCCACTTGAAGGGTATATTTCAAGTCCTTGAACTCCTTCCAGCGCGCCGCCGTGGATTTGAACGTGGGCGGCGCCTGGGCCACGAGCGCCGGCTCGTAAACCTTGGCGCGGATGGTAGCGTGCGGGCAGACCAAGACGCATTTGCCGCACTGGATACAAAGCACTTCATCCCACACCGGAATCTCCAGCGCGATGTTGCGCCGCTCCCATTGCGCCGTGGCGCTCGGGAAGGTGCCGTCCACCGGGAAGGCGCTCACCGGCAGCAGGTCGCCGTCGCCCGCGATGATCTTGGCCGTGACGTCCTGGACAAACTCCGGCGCTTCCACCGGCACCGGCCGGCGGATATCAAAGGTGCTGGTTACCGCGTCCGGCACCTTGACCTCATGCAGGTGACCGAGCGTGGCGTCCACGGCCGCGAAGTTCTTCTTCACCACTGCTTCACCGCGCTTGCCGTAGGTCTTCTCGATGGCGTGTTTGATGGCCGCGATGGCTTCCTCGCGCGGCAGGACGCCCGAGATGGCAAAGAAGCAGGTTTGCATGATGGTGTTGATGCGCACGCCCATGCCGGTGTCCTTGGCCACCTGGTAGGCGTCGATGACGAAGAAGCGGAGTTTCTTGCTGATGATCTGCTGCTGCACCGTGCGCGGGAGATGGTCCCATATCTCCTCCGGCCCGTAGGGACTGTTCAGCAGGAACGTCGCGCCCGGCTCGGCGGCCCTCAACATGTCCACGCGTTCCAGGAACGAGAACTGATGGCAGGCCACAAAACTCGCCCGACTGATGAGGTACGTCGAGTGGATGGGTCGCGGACCGAAGCGCAGGTGAGAGACGGTGACGGCTCCGGCTTTCTTCGAGTCGTAAACGAAGTAGCCCTGCGCGTTGCTCTCCGTCTCCTCGCCGATAATCTTGATGGAGTTCTTGTTGGCGCTCACCGTGCCGTCCGCGCCCAGGCCGTAAAACAGGGCGCGCACCGTCTTGGGATCTTCCGTGGAAAACTCCGGATCAAACTCCAAGCTGGTGTGGGTGACGTCATCCACGATGCCCACGGTGAAGTGGTTCTTAGGTTTGTCCGAGGCCGCGTTATCAAACACTGCCTTGACCATGGCCGGCGTGAACTCCTTCGAGGAGAGCCCGTAGCGGCCGCCGAGAATCCTGGGCAGGGAGCGGAAGGGCGCCTGGCCGCTCACGATTGCTTCACTCACCGCCGTCACCACGTCCACGTACAATGGCTCACCTGCGGCGCCGGGTTCCTTCGTCCGGTCGAGCACCGCCAATGTCTTCACCGTCGCCGGCAGGGCAGCGACGAAGTGCTCGACGGAGAAAGGCCGGTAGAGGCGCACTTTCAACGCGCCCACTTTCTCGCCCTGGGCCATCAGGTATTCCACCGTCTCCTGGGCAGCCTCGGCGCCGGAACCCATCAGCACGACCACGCGTTCGGCATCGGGTGCGCCGACGTAGTCAAATAGGTGATACTGCCGCCCCACGAGGCGCGCGAACTTGTCCATCACGTTCGCGACGATGGTCGGCGCGGCCAGGTAGTAAGGATTGACCGTCTCGCGCGCCTGGAAGAACACATCGGGATTTTGCGCCGTGCCGCGAATGAACGGCCGGTCGGGCGAAAGCGCGCGCCCCCGATGCGCTCGGACCAATTCCTCGTCCATCATGGCGCGCAAATCGTCTTCGCTGATTTCTTCGACCTTGTCCACCTCGTGCGACGTCCGGAAGCCGTCAAAGAAATGCAGGAAGGGAATCCGAGCTTCGAGCGTCGCGGCCTGGGCAATCAGCGCGAAGTCCATTGCCTCTTGCACAGAGTTGGAAGCGAGCAGCGCAAAGCCGGTCTGGCGCGTGGCCATCACGTCGGAGTGATCGCCAAAGATGGAGAGCGCGTGCGTGGCGAGCGTGCGCGCGGAAACGTGAATCACCGTCGAAGTCAGCTCGCCCGCGATCTTGTACATGTTGGGGATCATCAACAGCAGGCCTTGCGAGGCCGTGAAGGTGGTCGCGAGCGACCCGGCCTGCAATGCGCCGTGCAACGAGCCCGACGCGCCGCCTTCGCTCTGCAGCTCGATCACGGTGGGCACGGTGCCCCAAATGTTTGGCACCTTCTCGGCCGACCACTGGTCGGCCCATTCGCCCATCGGCGAGGAGGGCGTGATCGGGTAAATGGCACAGACCTCGTTCACTCGATAGGCCGCATAAGCCGTCGCTTCATTTCCATCAATCGTGACCGTAACTTTGCTCATTGCCTTTCTCCACTCCCTTCAGGACTGGCTCGCAGTGCTGTTCGTACCCGCACCCGTGCCGGCCCCTATCTTCCATCGGCAACAGGCACAAAGTACATAAGCACTGGGGACCAAGCTAGGATTTTAGCGCAGAAACGCGGAAGTTTCCTGGCTGTGGGCGTAGCAGCTACCGCGACTCAGACGAATTGCCCCAGATTCCTTATCCAGAGCAAGTAAACTGCACCCCGACTGCCACTTCCTTGGCTGTGGCGGCGATGCCCTCATCGCCGGATCGGCGGTCATACATTGCGGTTGTAGCGGCGTTCTACGAGCGCCGCAACTCAACGGCACAGGCTCAGCCTGCGGCTGCAAAGGCTCTTGCCTGCGGCAATACAGCGCTGTCTTAGCAGAACGAGCCATTACGGAGTCCGGCGGTCGGGACGCAGCCGGCCGTAGCCGGCGAGTGTGGCCAACAGCTTGTCCACATCAAAGCCCACTTCGCGAAAGAGTTGGGCCAAATCGCGTTCGCGTTCGGCGGGCGCCAGCGGAATGAACTTCTCGGCGGGAATGTAGAAGGGGTTGTCGCGCACCAACGTCCCTTTCACGATCAGGTGCCGGTGCACGGCGATAGCGGAGAAGAGATAGCGCGGGTCGAATTGATCGAGGTCGTACTGGCACAACGCCACGCTCGGGTAATGCTTCACCTGATAGTTGAGCAGGGCGTGGAATTCAAAGAAGTGCGGCATGGGAAAGCCCACCGGCTCCGGCCAAATGCCCTCTTCCAACCAGCGGAGAGCTGGCGCGCCCGCGCGCTCCGCCTCAACGAACAGTTCCTGCGTCGCCGCGCGCAGGCTCGGGAAATCTCCCGGGCCTTCGTGCAGGCGCAAAGCTTTCGAGGCGAGGTACCGATCAAGTTCAGGGATCGGACGGCGCAGGTGCTCGAGCATTTCGGCGTGGTAAGCGCGGGGCGCAAGGTAATGACACAGGTCGCCGTTCGCGAGCCCTTCGCCGAGGAAAGAAGCGTACCGGAACGCATCCGTCCGGCCACGATAGAGCACGGCCACGTGCTCGTGACGTGCCAGAGGGATACGCCCCGCGAGTTGAGTGAAGAGCGGTGCGGTCAATCAAGACTCCAGCGACAACGCATATCCACCAGACAAAGCGATTATCCGTTTGCCAACAAACGGGTGTCAAGTGAAGGCGGCTTGGCGCCACCTCTTGCCGCACCCCGCGAGCGCAGGCATTTGGGCTACTGGCAAGTTGAGGTACTCGGCTGCGGCGAGCATCGGGCCTCGCCAATCGCCAATGACAGAGTACAGCAACTGCGCTGTCCAGCTCTCGATAAAAAAAATTTATGGCGACTATAAGAAAATCTGCGTATAGTAGCGCAGTGGTGGGTTGACGCCCGCACGGATGTACCTAGAGAGCGTGGCCCTGCCGGGGCCCAACCCGTCATGTTTTCAGTTGGTTGCAGGCATCGAATGATGCCCGCTTTTGGCTGAAAAGTTGCTCGCAAGGGGAAGGGGGAGCGGTACATGCCCGCACAGGATGCCCCGGCGCCTGAGTTCGAGGTCGCAAAGTACGTTTGCCCGAACAGCCAGCTCTTGTTGCCGCTGATGGCGTCCCAGCCGCTGGCGTTTGTGCATTGGCCGATCGTGGTCAAGGCCTGCCCCAGTTGCGGACTGGAGCATGTGCTGAACCTGCCAGACGTTCAACACCCGCCCATCTACGGGTACGAGTGAGTCGTCAGCGGGTGGACCGCAAGAGGTTGGGGGGCGTTCGGTTTGTGGGGAAGGGGGGCGCAATGAGCGAGACCGCGGAGATTGATGCGATCCTGGGGAGCCGCTGGGAGCGGGCGGAGAATCTGATCCCGGTACTACAGGATATTCAGAGCCAGTTCCACTATCTCCCCGAAGACGCGCTCCGGACGGTCTCCCGGCGCTTTCGAATTCCGCTCGCACGGGTTTTTCACGTCGCCACTTTCTACAACTGTTTCAGCCTGGAGCCGGTCGGCCGGCATTTGGCACAAGTCTGTTTAGGGACCGCCTGCCACGTGCGTGGGGCTTCCCGAGTTCTGGACCGACTCCTGCGGGAGTTGAAGCTCGCCGAGCCAGGGACGACAAAAGATTTCGAGTTCACGGTCACGACCGTCCGCTGCATAGGTTGCTGCGGACTGGCGCCTGTCATGCGCGTCGATGCCAACACGCATCCACACCTAACCCAAGCCAAGCTACCTGGCCTCCTGAAGAGATACAGCCGGAAAGTAGAAGCGCCGGTGGCTGCCTAGAGCGAACCAGTCCTACGATGCCCAAGATCCAATCAGTTCAAGAACTGGAAACGCTACGGGCCGCCTGCCGACAAGCAGGCGAGCCCGAGAAACCCTGCCTCGCCGTGTGCGCGGGCAGCGGCTGCAATGCCTCCGGCGCACAGGAAGTGATCGGTGCTTTGCGTAAGTCTTTGGCGCGCTCCGCCCTCTCGGACGCTGTGGACGTCAAGAGCACTGGCTGCCACGGCTTTTGCGAAAAAGGTCCGGTGATGATTGTTTGGCCGGAGGGCATCTTCTACAACCGGGTGACGCCGAAGGACGCCGCGGAGATTGTGGCGAGCGCGGGCAATGGTCGGCACCCCGTGGAACGGCTGCTCTACCAGGACCCGGTCTCGGGTGAACGTGTACGCCGCGAAGAAGACGTGCCCTTCTATCGCCGGCAGCAACGAGTCCTCTTTGGCAGCAACGGGAAGATCGATCCCAAATCGATCGAAGACTACTTGCGGGTAGGCGGCTACGCCGCGCTGGGGCGAGTGCTCACCGAGTTCGCACCCGACCAGGTGGTGGACTGGGTAAAGCGCTCGGGCTTGCGGGGCCGGGGCGGTGCCGGGTTCCCGACCGGAAGAAAATGGGAGGTGCTGCGCCAGCAGCCGGGAACCCTGAAATACATCATCTGCAACGCCGATGAGGGTGACCCGGGCGCCTTCATGGACCGCAGCCTCCTGGAAGGGAACCCGCACAGCGTGATTGAAGGGATGATCATCGGGGCCTATGCGCTCGGAGCCCGCGAAGGGTTTGTCTACGTTCGGGCGGAATACCCGCTGGCGGTCGAGCATTTGCGCGTGGCCCTGGCCCGAGCCGAGGAATACGGCCTGTTGGGCGAGAACATCCTGGGTTCGGGGCTGAACTTCGGCATTCGCCTGGTGCAGGGCGCAGGCGCCTTTGTTTGTGGCGAGGAGACGGCGTTGATCGCTTCCGTCGAAGGGCGAGTGGGCGAACCTCATGCCCGTCCGCCGTACCCCGCGCAGAAAGGCCTGTGGGGCAAGCCCACCGTTATCAACAACGTTAAGACGTGGGCTAGCGTCCCGGTGATTATCCAGCGCGGGGCGGACTGGTATGCCGGCATCGGCACGGAGCGCAGCAAAGGCACCATGGTGTTCTCCCTGGTGGGCAAGATCAACAACACGGGCTTAGTGGAAGTGCCCATGGGCATCACGCTCCGGGAAATGATCTACGAGATTGGTGGTGGCATCCCTCGCGGAAAGCAGCTTAAGGCCGTGCAGGTCGGAGGCCCCTCGGGTGGGTGCATCCCCACGAGCTTGATCGATCTTCCCATCGACTATGAGGCGTTGACGGAAGCGGGCTCGATGATGGGCTCCGGCGGCATGGTCGTGATGGACGAAGACACCTGCATGGTCGACCTCGCTCGCTATTTCATGGAGTTTTTGGAAGAGGAATCGTGTGGCAAATGCTTCCCCTGCCGCAAGGGGACGCACCGCATGCGCGAGATCCTAACCCGAATCTCCCAGGGGAAAGGCGGCGAGGAGGACCTCAAGCTGTTAGAAGACATTGGCTGGATGGTGCGCGAGACCTCACTCTGTGGTCTGGGGCAGACGGCGCCTAACCCAGTGCTCACCACCTTGCGCTACTTCCGCGACGAGTACCTGGCCCACGTGCGAGAGAAGCGCTGCCCGGCCAAGGTCTGCAAGGAATTGGTCACTTATCGCATCGAGCCCACGCTCTGCGACGGATGTGGCGCTTGCTTGCGAGTTTGCACGTCCGAAGCCATCTTGGGAGAGAAGAAGCAGATCCACACCATCGATAACGCCAAGTGCATCAAGTGTGGCTCCTGCCTGGAGGTTTGCCAGCCCCAGGCGGTGGTGGTGGAGTAAGAAATCAGAAGTCAGGAGTCAGCGTGCCCAGATTAACGATCAACGGCATCCGCGTGGAAGTAGAGCGCGGGACGACGGTGCTCGAAGCGGCGCACTTCCTGGGCATTCCCATTCCTACCCTCTGCCACGACGAGGGGCTCACTCCTTACGGTGCGTGCCGATTGTGCGTGGTGGAGGTCGGAACTCCGCCGCACACCAAACTGCAAAGTGCATGCACGGTTCCGGTCGAAGACGGGCTGGTAGTGCAGACGCATTCGGCCCGAGTGGACCGCGCCCGGCGGTTGCTGCTCGAACTCTACGTGGCCACCTGCCCGCAGTCGAAGACTATCCAGGATCTGGCCAGCCGCTACGGGCTTCGTCGCGTGCGCCTGGAGCCGGAGTTTGAGACCTGCATCCAGTGCGGCAAGTGCGTGCGCATGTGCACCGAGCAGATGAGGGCAGAAGCTATCGGCTTCACTTTTCGGGGAGGACGGCGCAAGGTGACGAGTCCTTTCCGCCCGCAGTCGGAGATCTGCCGCCAGTGCGGAGCCTGCCAGTACATCTGCCCGGTGGTCGAGCTGCGTTGCCACGGGGCAAACCCTGAGACAACCCTGTGCAGTGGCTGCATCAATTTTTCTCCCTCCTGCCTTGAGCACCATGACCACGCCATGTGCTCCCTGGAGCCCTGCGCCGCTTGCGAGTTGGCCGGACCGCTGCGGTTGGCTGGCCCGTTGCGCAAAGACTTGGTTTGGAAGAGAGAAGAGCCGGAGGAGCTGGATAAAGGAGAGGTCCTATGACGTACTCGCGATTGAATGCGTCGGCGGCGACGCTGACCAAGAACCGCACCGAGGAATCGATCAGCCCCCTCAGCGGGATGTGCGCGACCTGCATCGACGGCTGCATCGGCATGTGCGAGATCGGGAAGTCGGCCTACCGCGGCCCGGAGATGATCTATCCCCAGCCGTTTGGGATCATCACCACCGCCTCCGCCAAGAACTACCCGGTGGACCTCTCGCATTTCACCATCCTGGGGCGGGCCAGCGGCGCCTGGGGGATCGAGGCAGACAGCAACCGCGCGCTCTTCCCCAACGTGGATCTGGAAGTGGTCATCGGCCGCGCCCCGGGCATCCGTTCCAAGCTCCCGTTCATCCTGGCGGGCCTCGGCTCCACCGCCATCGCCAAGAACAACTGGGAAAGCCTGGCCGCAGGGGCGGCCCTGACCGGCACCTGCCTCACCATCGGGGAGAATGTGTGTGGCATGGACCAGGAATCCCAGATCGCCAACGGCCGGGTCATATCCAGTCGCGAACTGGAGTGGCGGGTGCAGTCCTTCCGTGAGTGGCAGGAAGATGGCTACGGGGAAGTCATCCTCCAGGCCAACGTGGAGGACACGAGCCTCGGCGTCCAAGAGTACGCCCTGAAGAAGCTGGGCGTCAAAGCTGTGGAGATGAAGTGGGGCCAGGGGGCCAAGGACATCGGCGGCGAGGTCAAGATTCGCGACCTGGAGAAGGCGCGGATGCTGAAGAAGCGCGGCTATGTGGTGCTGCCTGACCCCGAAAACCCCTCCGTGGTGGACGCTTTCCATCGCGGCAGCTTCCGCGAGTTCGAGCGCCATTCCCGGATCGGCATGGCCGACCACGACACCTTCCTGCGTCGGACCGAAGAACTCCGCAAGCTCGGTGCTCAATGGGTCTTCCTCAAGACCGGCGCCTATCGCCCTGCCGACCTGGCCCGGGCGCTCAAGTGGTCGTCGGAGGCCGGCATCGATCTGCTGACGGTAGATGCGGCCGGCGGTGGGACGGGAATGAGCCCGTGGCGCATGATGAATGAGTGGGGTGTCCCCGGCATCGAGCTTCACTCGCTGCTGTATCAGTACTGCGAGCAACTGGCGAAAGGCGGCCACAGCGTTCCGCCCATCGCCTTGGCCGGCGGGTTCACCTTCGAGGATCAGATCTTCAAGGGGCTCGCGCTGGCCGCGCCCTACGTCAAGCTCATCGCCTGGGCGCGCGGACCCCTGGCGGCAGCCATGGTGGGCAAGAACATCGGACGGTGCATCGAAGAGAACAGTCTGCCTGTTTACATCGAGCGCTTCGGCACCACCGTGGACGAAGTCTTCGTCACCGCGCCCGAGCTCCAGGAGCGGTACAAGGACCGCTTCCGCAAGATTCCCGTCGGAGCTATCGGCCTTTACACCTACTACGAGCGCGTGGCCCAGGGACTGCGCCAGTTGATGTGCGGGGCGCGGAAGTTCGCCCTCCAGCACATCTCCCGCGACGACATCGCCGCGCTCACGCCCCGGGCCGCCGAGATCAGCGGCATCCCGCTGGTCAGCGACGCCGACCGGGAAGAAGTCGAGAAGATCCTCCGCGCCTCCTAGCTCCCTGCGCTCTCCCCACGGGAGAATCGGGCAGAGCTTGGGGTCCGCGCTATCATCTCATTCACACCCCAGGTCAGTGGACCGGCTCAGAGATGGGGGGCTCGTGGTCAACCACGCGGGGGTTCTGTTGCATGCGGAAGAGATGGTTAAGGGGCAGGCGGCCGGGGCCGACGGGATACGCCTTCCGGATCGCTTCCGTCACGTACGCTTTGGCGAGCACGACCGCGTCGCGAAGCTGCCGGCCCAGGGCCAGGTTGGCGGCAATGGCGGAGGAAAATGTGCAGCCGGTCCCATGCGTATTGTCGGGCTTCACCCGGTCACCGACAAAGCTCTCCAGTTCCGTGCCGTCAATGTAAACGTCGATGGCTTTCTCGAGGTGGCCGCCGGTCACCACCACGGCCCGCGCGCCCATCTCGACCAGTCGGTGCGCCGCCGCCTTCATTCCTTCCATGCTCTCCACCTTCAGCCCGGTGAGCGTCGCCGCCTCCTCCAGGTTGGGCGTGACCAGCCGGACGCGGCTCAGCAGGTGCTCGCGCAGGTAATCGAGCCCGGCGGCGTCCAGCAGTTCCAGGCCGCTCGCCGAGCGCACCACCGGATCGAGCACCGCGGGAAGTGATGGGTTTGCCTCCAGCACCTCGCGCACCACCTCCGCATTCGCCCGGTTCCCCAACATCCCGATCTTGACGGCTTTGACGCGCTCATCCGCCAGGAGACTCTGGACCGACTGCTGCAAGAGAGATGCCTCGACCGGGTGGACGGCACTGGCCCCTTGGGTATTCTGCACGGTCAGGGCAGTAATGGCCGCAACGCCGTAACAGTGGTGGGCCGCGAAGGTCTTCAGGTCGGCAGTTATCCCTGCCCCACTGGACGGATCGAATCCGGCAATGGTCAACACCACCGGAGGAGAAGGGTTAGCGTGGTGATTCATCTACGTCGTTCGACGGTTCACCCCCACATGCAATTCGATTCGATTATAAAATCGCGCGCCAGCGTGTCAACAAAGATTTGAACCCGAACCACAAAAAAAGACGAACGACCGCTCAGCGGCCCCTTTCCCCAGCGCTATCCACTTCCAGCCGGGTCTCAGAGCCAACTTCCAGCGTGACCGGCCCGGCGGCAGGGAGCGAGGTTTCCGTGGCGCCCTTCAAGCGAGCGCGCAGCGTCGGGCGAAGGGTGGCGTGGTTTTGGAGTATGCGTCCGTCGTCCAGGGCCACCAGAACGCGCCCCTGTCCCTGCCCGTCGATGCCGATATCAAGCCCCAGGCCCTGCGCCTCAAGCTGGGCCAGCGGCCTTGCCTGCCGGAGGCTCTCCAGGGGCGGGCGCAGTCGGTTCGTGAAGTGAAAATCGATCGTCGCCGCCTTGACGCCCCGACCACAGAAGGTCATTTTGGCGTAAGCTAGTAAGTGCTAGAAATAACATGACTTATCAGCTTTGCCCTGAGAAATGCCACAACTGATTCTAAAGAACTTACTAGCTTTGCCTTGCCATGACCAAATACCCAAAGCCAGTATATAATTGATTTTAAACAACCTACTGGCTTTGCCTAATTTTTAAACACCAGCTTTGCTTTCAACAACATACTAGCTTTGCCTAGCTATGGGAAATTGTAACTCGTTGAAAGAACATAACATACTAGCTTTGCTTTTTTGACTATAATAGGGCTCTCGACGAGAACGTGAATGCGTCCTGAAGTGACAGACCGTCGCCCTGCCTTCAGCAGCACAATTCACTCCCCCCGAGCGCCCGGCCGCGGGCCGCGAAACCCTGGCATTGTAGACTAGCACACTTGACCCACAATGTCAAGCTTTTTTTCGCGCCCCGGGGCGGATTGAAAAGCGTGGTGCCAGCCTTACCCTCCTGGGCAGATGGCCTGGCCAATCGGAGACCTGCCGGTGCTGCGTGCTGGAAGGTTAGGAAGCAAACCAGAAGCCGTGCCCTCCCGCCTCGTCGCGAGTGTTTTGACACGCGCTCTTTAGGCCGACACAGCAGGCCGCTCGGTCCTCGTACTCAGGACTGAGGTTCATTCTTCTGGAAACGCTCCAGGCACTCACGCGAGCAGAAATGCAGCGTTTCCTTGCCGCGGGTCAGCCGGTGGGAAAGCTCCGTGGAAACGAACATACCGCAAACGGGGTCACGAGCGGTCTGGCCCTCAATCACGCGTGCAGAGTCAGAGCGCGGCACGCGGCGCGAACTCCCAGAACCAGGCGAAGTCCCGAACAGCCTGCGGAGGACGCGGTTCAGTATCCATCCGAGGATGACGACGAAGACGAGGTTGAAAAGAAAGACCAGAATGCGTGTCATAACTTCTCAGACGGCATCGAGGGCCGGAGGGATGTCCCAGCTTACTGGCGGACGGGAGTGCCGGAGGCGCGCGCGCTGTCCAGAAGGCCCTTCAGGCTGTCGAGGCCTGGGTAACTCGGATTCCGCTTGTGCAGCCGGTCCCAAGCCTGCTGCGCCGCCGCCACGTCGTGCCGGCCATCCAGGTGGACCACAATCAAGTTGAACATGGTGGGCTGGTGCGTGGGGTCGATTTCCAGCGACTGGCGATACTCCCGGAGTGCGTCCGCCGGACGGCCAAGATTGAAGTACGCCGTCCCCATGTCGGTGCGCGCATTAACATTTTTGGGATCGAGTTCCAGCCCCTTCTGGTACCACTCGATGGCCCGCTGCCACTGCTGCTGATCGTAGAGATAGTTGGCCAGCTTCAGCCGCGGCTCGGGATCTCGGGGATTCTGCGCCGCCTGCTCTTCCAGGGTCTTTACGACGGCAGAGATGTCAATCGGCGGATGCCCCTCCGGAAGCCTCTGACCCATTCCTCCGCCGGGGGCACTGGTCTCCGCCCCGCCGCTGGCTGCTTCCTCGTGCGCGTGGGGCGCACCCGCTGCCTGCCGTTGAGCCTCGCGAAAACTGGTCTGGGCCTGGTAGATGTAACCGCCCAGGAATCCGACGACGAGACAAATGACTCCGACGATGATCGTTCCTTTCTTCACTTGCTTCCCTCGCGTTGCCTGTTGCAGTCACAAAAAGTCTATAGCACACCTCGGGGAGCGTCAAGAAAAGCCGAGCCTGGCACCGCAAATCCCGCTGCGTGAGGCGGTGATTGACCCGGCACAAAGCGCCGGAGTACTCTTCGCCTGGATTCACGAGCAACAGACGCCGGGTAATCCATGTTTCTCGAACGGCAGGCCGAGATTGAAAGGAGCCACTAATGCCGACCTTGGACATCGCGTGGGCGCGGGCGCAGTTTCCAGCGCTGGCGCAAGTAGTAAACGGCCATCCGGCAGTGTTTTTCGACGGGCCCGGAGGCACTCAGGTTCCCCAGCGCGTGATTGACGCCCTGCGCGACTACTTGGTGCGCTCGAACGCCAACACCCACGGCGCGTTTGCCACCAGCCGCCGCAGTGACGAGATCATCGCCGTAGCTCACGCCGCCGTGGCCGACCTGCTCGGCTGCGACGCGGACGAAGTCATCTTTGGACCCAACATGACCACGCTGACGTTCGCGCTCAGCCGTGCCCTCGGCCGTGAACTCCGCACGGGCGACGAGGTAGTGGTCACGCGCCTCGACCACGACGCCAACGTCACCCCCTGGGTGGCGCTCGCAGAGCGTGGCGCTGTCATTCGCACCGTGGACATCCACGTCGAGGACTGCACGCTCGACATGGCCGACCTCAGGCGACAGATCAACGAGCGCACGCGGCTGGTAGCCGTGGGTTATGCCTCGAATGCGGTGGGGAGCATCAATGATGTTGCGGCGATTATCCGCCTGGCCCACGGCGTTGGCGCGCTGGCCTTTATTGACGCGGTCCACTACGCGCCCCACGGTTCGATCGACGTTCGCGCGTTGGACTGCGATTTCCTGGCCTGCTCGCCCTACAAGTTCTTCGGGCCCCACGCCGGCGCGCTTTA
>JBEKCQ010000064.1:0-19093 GCA_050014795.1 Terriglobia bacterium
TCCCTGGAGCCGGCACACCTGACGCTCGGACGGGACGATCATCCGCTGCTGGCCCAGCTTCAAGATGACTCGCGGCCTCCTTATGTGAAAGACCCGTTTCTTTTCACCATGCATTTGGTTTCCACTTCAGGAAAGCCGATCGCGACCTTGATCAATTGGAGTGACCACCCGGAAACGCTGGGCGGGAAGAATACGGAAATCACGTCGGACTACCCCCATTGGCTGTGCCGCGTTGTTGAAGAAAAGCTCGGCGGAACAGCCGTGTTCTTCGACGGCTCGATTGGGGGACTGATTTCGACGCTGGGCAACCAGGTAGCGCTCCAGGACCCGGAGACCGGAGAGATCGCCCACGACGATACTTGGAAGAAGGCCGAGCTGTTCGGACAAGTCCTCGGTGAACTTGCCACGCGCGCCACTAAGGCCGGCGAGCAGGTGGAGGTCGATTCGCTCGTGGTGCGCAAGGCCGTTTTCTTTGCACCTGTCGAAAACGACCGATTTCGCGTCGGGGGGGCAACGGGGATCTACAAAAATCGCAAGCCGCTCTACACAGATGGGAAATTGGACGCCACGGTCGCCGAGAAGGAGTTCCCTGGCTATGGCAAGCTGAAGTACTTCACAGGTAAGGATATGCAGACTGAGGTCAACTACCTCCAACTCCTGAGCCGTGGGAAGGTCGTGGCGGAGATTACCACCGTGCCCGGAGAAATCTATCCCGAACTTGTCAACGGCGGGATAGTGCGGTACCCGGGAGCAGATTTCCCCGATGCTGCTTTCGAGCCCACGCTGCGCGCCCGGCTGAAGAGCAAGTATCAGTTCGTCTTCGGACTGGGGAATGACGAACTGGGTTACATCATCCCCAAGGCCGAGTGGGATGACCAGCCACCCTGGCTCAAGAACAAGCCCGAGCGCTGGTATGGAGAAATCAATTCGGTAGGGCCGGAGATCGCCGGCGCGGTCATGCGGGCACTGGTGGGCTTAATTGACAGTCGCTAGGGCAGAGGACAGGACTTGGGTCTTCCATGTTCGGTCACCAGTTCTTGGAGTCGCCAAGAGCTTGCATCGGTCGGGCGCGGGTGCGTGGGATGTCGCGGGGCGCGGCCGGTCGGGAGGGGCGAACGGCACTGGTGTTCTCGGCCTGAGGGATTTCACACAACTCCGCAATGGGTGTGCCCACGCATCCAGTTTAAGACCTACACAGCTAGGAGGATACCGGTCGACAACATGTCGCCTCGAAGCGGGTCTGGCGCCGCGGTCTGCGTCGAAATTGCTTGGCAATAGCGTTGCCGCTGCAGGGGCCAGGCTGACCATGGCTGGTGCTCCTGAACTCGTCTTCAGTGCTGTCGAAATCGGAATACAGGGTGCACGCCCACTTGTCGTGCGCGAGGACAGCTCCCGGGACCTCGGGCCACTCGTCGAAATGTACGCGGCCTTCCAGCCCGAGCGCGTCGCGCAAGGCCTTCCTCCGCCCGATGTTCCCCGGATCACCCGGTGACTGGAAGAATTGCAGCCCAAGTCGCGCTCGCTTCTGGCTGCAGAAGGGGCGCGCATTGTCGCACACGCCGTGTTATGCCCCATTTCCAGCGAGGCGGTGGAGTTCACGATATTCGTCCACCAGGATTATCGCGGCCGGGGGCTTGGGACTACGCTGACCCGGCTCGCCCTAACCTTCGCCGCCGACATGGGCTGTGCGCAAGTCTTCCTCGCGACCGAACTCTCCAATTGCCCTGCGCTGCGTCTCTACAAGAAGGTGGGCTTCGAAATCCGAAGCGCTTATGGTGACGAATGTGAGATGAGACTTGACATCGTGAGCGCGGCGAAACAGGAACCACGAGCAGCCTGACTCTCATCGAGAAGCATTCGCCCCAGACCGGAAATTGGACGGGGGACCCTCGGTCCTGGCTCTCCCGGCGGACTGGCCCTTTCCGCGTCAACGGGGGCGTGGGCGAAGCACACTTGACATGAACCCGCGCGTCTCATAGCATGGCAGTCTGGCTTACGGCTGGATATTTGCGGAGGTGGATTCCGGAAACAAGCGCGCAACGGCGCCAGCGGCAAAGCGAACGGTCCTGGGTCCAATCGTGGGGGCACTTTCCCGAGTGAGGTTGTTTCGTGAGAATTGAGCTGAAGTTTTCCGACGACGTGGCCATCGTACGTTTGAGTGGGAAATTCCTGGCCGGCAGCGACGGTCCTTTTCTGCGGCAAAAGGTGAAAGACCTCATCGAGGCTGGGACGAAGAAACTGGTGATGGATTTCGGTGATGTGCCCTACATTGACTCGACGGGATTGGGCTTCCTAGCCGGCAGCCATGCGACGGCGAAGATGGCCGGCGTCAACATGGTTTTGGCGGACCTGAATCCGTACGTGAGAAAGGTTCTGGATGGAGTCCAGCTTTCGCAATTCTTCGTGATTACCCGTGATGAAGCGGCTGCCTTGGCGATGCTGCAGGGAACCGGGCCCGCCTCCGCGAGTACGGTGCCAGCAAAGGGCCCCAAAGGGAAAAAGCGCTCCTCGGGCACGAGCCCGTAACAAGGCGGCGGAGCTTCGCCTCACATATTGGGGAGGCCTTGCCGGCGGCTCGCAGGGATTAGGTCACGACGGGCTGATTGGCGTCACCCCGAGACGATACTGGCCGGATAAGGCCGAACAAGATAAGATATAGGCGACCCGCTCCTTCGGCGGCGGGAGTTGCGACTATGGCGGTCGAGAAACCCACGACGGAAGTTGCCAGGCGTCGTAGTGACCGCATATTGGCCCCTGTACGCATTCGTGTCATCGGCAATGACATGTCAGGAGTTTCTTTCGCCGAAGTGACCGTGACCGTCAGCTTCAATCAGCAGGGCGCTCGGATCAGCCTGACCCATTCGCTGTTGCCGGATGACGTTGTGCTGATTATGAACGTGGAGAACGGCATCGAAGAAGAGTTCCGGGTCGTGGGTGGCTTTCAAGAGGTGTTCGGCAATCGGCGAGAATGGGGTGTGGAGGCAGTCAACCCGGGTAGTGCCATCTGGGGTGTAACGTTCTCGCAGCCCGCTGAAGGGCTTCAGCCCAAGGTGTTGATTGAGTGTGCAGCGTGCAAGAAAGCCACGCAGAGTCCGCTTTCCTCCATCGAATACGATGTCCTGCTCTCCACCGGCCTGATTTCCCGGCATTGCGACCGTTGCGGCGAAACCACGCGCTGGAAGCCCAGCGAGCAGGCGATCACGGCCGAAATCATCGCCTCCAGCGTCAAGGGCCCGCCTAAGAGTGGCGAGCAACGCAAGGCCCGGCGGCTGAAGTTGGTGATGCGCATCCGAGTACGCAACGCGTGGGGCCAGGCCGACGTTGCCCAGACGCGGGATGTTTCCAAAGCCGGCCTGTGCTTTGTGAGTACGCAACGCCATTCGGTCGGCGACATCGTATACATCACGCTTCCTTTCGCTGACAATCAGGCTCCCATCGAGACGCCGAGCAAGATCGCCTGGTCGGCCGAAAGCTCAGTGGGGCGTTTCTACGGCGTGTGCTATCAGAAGTGACGTCTGCGAGCGACAGGGGTCAGCCCCGCGGCTCGATCTGCTCGCCTTGATCACTCCCTTAGAATTCCCGTTTACATTGCAGCAGGGCGGATGGAAGGCTCACCCAACTCAGGCCAGTCCTTGGCCGGGTAGTCGCAGGAGTGACTTTGCTGGGAGGCGCGGACTATTGCGGGACGATCAAGCCGCGCTTGACAGCATACAACACGATCTCGGCCGTGCGGTGCAGCCCCAGCGTTTCCATCACGTGAGCACGGTGTACCGCCACGGTGTTGACGCTGATGTTCAACAAGGCGGCAATCTCTTTGTTGGATTTCCCTTGTGCGATGAGCTGGAGGACTTCCTTCTCGCGCAGGGTGAGGCGCTCGTAGGGATCCCGGCTCCTGTCTTCGAAGGAGCCTGCTTTCAGGCTTTCGATCACTAGGTTGGAGATCCCCGGACTCATGTAGGCGCCCCCGTCCGCCAGCGCGATGATGGCGCGGGTGAGGTCCACCTCGATGGCGTTCTTCAGGATGTACCCCTTGGCACCTATCTCGAAAGCCTTCCGCACATAGGCTTCGTTGGAATACATGCTGAGGATCAGGATCTTAACCTGGGGAAAGGCCTTCAGGATTTCCGCGCTGGCCTCGAGCCCGCCCAACTCGGGCATGGAGAGGTCCATCACCACGACGTCGGGTTTGAGCTCCTTCGCCAGTTGGATGGCGGAAAGGCCGGTACTGGCCTCTCCCACTACCGCTATGCGCGGATCATCCTCCAGAATGCGCCGGAATCCCTGACGGACCAGCGTGTGGTCTTCGGCGAGGAGAACGCGAATTTTCTTTTCGGGATTGGCTGATGCCATTGGCTAATTCACCCTTTCGACCGCGGGCTGCGCGGCAGGCCTTTTGCGCGGGATGCGGACCCGCACCACCGTCCCCTTGCGGGGCGCGGAGGTGATACTGAATGTGCCACGCAGGTGCTCTGCCCGCTCCTGCATTCCCATCATGCCCAGTCCTTCTCCGGCGGTCCGGTTCATTTCGCTGCTCATGTCAAATCCGGCGCCGTGATCTCTGATTTCCAGACTCAGGTCTCCCGGTCCTTCCCTCAGGATAACCCAGGCTTCCTGCGCCTTGGAATGGCGGGCCACGTTGTTCAGGGCTTCCTGCACGATGCGGTAAAGATGGATGGCCTCTTCGCCCGGGAAAAAGCCATCCAGCATTTCCCGCTGGAAATGCACCTGGATCCCGGTCTGACGTGAAAACTGCTCCGTAAACCACTCCAGGGTTTGCTCCAAACCGAAATCGTCCAGAATAGCGGGGCGAAAGATCTGGGACCTGTCTCGCACAGTCTGCAGGGTGTCCTCGACGATTTTCTTGACCTGCTGGACATCCTGGACAAAGACGGAATCCTTGTCCAGGCCTTTCTGGCCCGCTCGTCCCAGCATGACGCCGATGGCCGTGAGGATCTGCCCGAATTCGTCGTGCAGGTCGCGAGCGATGTGGCGGAGCGTCTCTTCCTGGACTTCAATCAGCTTCCAAGAAAGTTTCCGCAGTTGTTCAGACTGCGCTCTCAACTGTTCCAGGAGCTGAGCGTTTCTCAGGGGACCGAGCGTGGCCTCGACAATCTTGGAGGCCAGCCGCATGTCCTCCTCGCCCAAGGGCCCCGAACCTTCGTCGCGGCCCAGCGTGAAAACCCCGAAAAGCACTCCTCCCAGGCGGAGTGGGAGGGCCAGATACTCCGCAGCCACCGACGGCGCCGGAGTGATCTCCCCAGGAGTGCTCTGTACCTTGACGATGAAAGCCTGGTCGGGCTCGCGCGACGCAAGAGCTGAAGCCAGTGCGTTCTCCAGCGCCGCTCCGCGGGTCTCTTCGTGGATCGTGCCGCACGCCGCTTGGCAGTAGAAACGGGCTCCTTCGGGCAAGTACCTCAAGAAAAAAACACGGGGCACACCGAGAGCCCTGGTAAGTTGCTCGCAAGCGTCCTGGAGCACCTTCCCTGGCTCTTGTTCCTGGCTTACGGCGTGAATGGCGTCGTAGAGCGCGGCGAGTTGCTGATTCTGCACCTGGAGTTTCTCCGCCAGATGGTGCAGCCTCTCGAATGTCTTGCGGTTGGCTTGGAGCGTGTAAAGGCCGGTGCCCAGCGCCACCAGGAACAGGACGCCGATCAGCAGCAGGGTATCCCGTCTGACCTTCTCGTACACCAAGATGACCTGTTGGCCGGCTTCGGCTTGCGCCTGATCGTTTAGGGTGAGCAGCCGCGAGATAATCTGCGAAACGATCTCCCGCTTATTCTCCAACTGCGAGCGGATCACGTAGCGTGCCGTTTCCTCGTGCCCCTGGTCTGCCAGCGCGAAGGCCTCGTCGGCCGTCGTCCAGAATTCGTCCAGCAACTCGCGCAACTGCGCACGCTTCTGGTTGCTATTAGCGGTGCTGACGGCATACTGCGCCTCCAGCGCCAGTGCCTGTTTCATGTCTTGCCGGACGCGCGTGAACTCGCCGCGCCAGTAGAAAATCGGGTACCGGCTCTCAGGAAGCGTCATGTCCCGCAGGGAGACGGCCAGGAAATACACGTCATCCTGCAGGCGCAATAGCTGCAAGGAAGCCTTGCGGTTCTTCTCGACGACATTGGCCTGGAAGTCTTCCAGCCCCCTCATCTTCCGGATGGTGTAAAGGGCAAAAACGGCGAAGATCGATAAGGTGATACACAAGCCGATCCAAAGCCGCCGGGAAGGGGAGGGAATCTGGCTCAGCAGATCATGTTTGGATTGCGGCTCGCCCATCGCTTCGTGCCCGCCTCAGAGCACGGACACCCGAAACTCCTCTCGTCTAACAATAGCGCAGCGCCGCACGAGCATCAACAGCGAAGTCTGGCGTCAGGTTTGCGGGCCCTGAGCAGTGGGGGTTACGCAGGACCCGCCGGGCCCTCTCGGGCAAGGCCGAGGGAGGCGACCTAGGGTAACCCAGCGCGGAAGCGTTGGGGAAAGGGTAGGCCCTGAACAGCCTCCCTAACGGAATTCCAGGATCGCTGTCTCCCGTGGCGGAAGGACTACTGTCCGGCCGGACAGGACAGTCTCGGTCCGCCGGTCGATGACGCGCGAGTGGGGAAAGCTCGCCCGCCACAAGAAGCGGAGCGACTGGTCGGAGTTGTTGTAGAAGTAGACCAGATGGCCGCCGCCATGCTCCGTCACGCGGAACTCCAGGTCGGGAAGAGACTCGCCCTGAAGTCCGTACACGCCCAAACCGGGGTTCACGCCCGCTCGTGAGGAGACGAGTCCCAGGAAACGCCCCCAACTTTCGGGAAGAAGCGGAGCCGCCAGCCAGTAGATGCTGCCTGCGCCCTTCCGGATGTGGATAAGGGCTGGTGAACCGTCAGAGAGCTTTGCGGCAACAAGGTCCGGCGCGCACTCGATGATTTGCCTCCCGCCGGCTGCTTGAAGCCGAAGCGGCCTGCCAGCGGAGACGTCGCTCTGCGCCAGCACGAACGGCATTCGCGGCAGATCCGCGAGGTTGTACTCAGTTACAGTCTTCTCGCCGTGTTTCAGTTTCGGCGGCTCGCGGTCCACCAGGCGCAGGCCGAGTGTCTGGAGGACATTCGTTGGGCGGGCGTACTCGTCGGCGAGCAGCGAGTCGGGGGAGACCACCAGCGTCCCACCGTGCTCGACCCAACTCAGAATCTCCGCGGTCACGCGCTCGGGCACGAACTCCGCCGCCGGTACGACCAAGACTTTCCGATTCTTCAGGTCTCCGGCCAGGATCTTTTTCTCTGTCGTCAGGCCCACGTAAGCACCGACCGATTGGGAGGCATTGTAGAGGTGACGGAGATAGAAGAGGTAAGGGAAGACGTCCGCGTCGCCGGAGTCCTCCGGCGGATGCTGGAGCATGGAAGTTTTGGAGTAAAGCAACACGATAGGTCGCGGCGCGCTTCCCAGCGCGGCAATCTCGGGCCCCAGGCGGCGCAGGTCGAGCGCGTCGCGCATTGCCTTGGCCACGTCCTGGAGCGGGATGGTGTAGCTTTGCGGAAACGAGGACGGCCATTCGTTGATGGGCTCGTTGGGGGTCCAGCGTTTCTGGTCGTTCCACCACCACACGGAAACAGCCGCGTCGCCGTGGAGGAAGCTGGGAAGGATCTGATGGACCACCCCATGATGTTCGAAATCCACTACCGGCTTTGGGCCCGCCAGGGCGTGCAGGTATTCGGGTTGGAGGGAATCGAGGTGGTAGTTCTCTTCCAGCACTACACCCGTGATATCGGAATCCGCCAGTTCTTCCTCATCCACCGCCGTCCATAAGCTCGGACTGAACGCAAAGTAGGGCGAGCCCACAGTGAGCGGTTTGGAAGGTTCGGTGCGCCGGATCTGATCGCGCGTCCAGCGGATCTGCTCGAGAAAGCGGTATAGATTGAAGCTGGCCCAGTCAAACCACAAGGCACGGTTGGTCGCGCTCTCGGGGCGCGGCATGGGCACCTGAGTGAAATCCGCGTAATCCGTCTGCCAGACTCGATTGGCTTCGGCAACGCTTGGGTACTTGCGGCGCAGCCAGGCGAACCACATCTGCCGGGTGAAATCACAGTAGCAAACGTAGGTGTACTCATAGCCCATGTTCAAGACCAAATGAGTACGGTCGCCGGCATGAGTGCGGCCGAAGTTGTCAATCATCTCGGCCACAGCGGCACGGCTGCGCGGGCTTTCCAAGCAGACGTTCACCGGCGGACCGAGGACTTCCCAAGAGCCCCGGTCGCGAATGATGTGATCGGCGTTGTCCCAGCCCACGCGGTGCGTGTCGGGATAGCGCTGGTAGGCTTGCCAGATGGGCTGGCGCTCCACGTCGTGTCGCGTCCCGCCTGCCACCAACTGCGTGCCGTAGTCGGTTTGGCTGTTGGCGAACCAGCGCAGCAGCGGGCCTTCACGGTTGTAGAGCATCCCAAAGATGAGCTTCGGCTCCTCGCCCAATCGGAAGTAGCCATTCCGGACTTGAAGCTCGCTGTATGCAGGTACGGGCGGCGCGCCAATCGCTTGACGCTTCCCATCGAGCACCTCGCGCAATTCCGCTGTGGCGCCACGCGATTCGCGAAGCAGGAAGTCAAGCGTCTCGCGCTGCGTGTGGGTACGGTTCTGCCAGAAAGCCACCAGGCGCTTCTGGAAAGTAACATCGGCGAGAAATGGGTAGATCTCAGCGTAGGCGGTGTCGATTCCGCGCGCCTGCGCCTCCTGGATGGTTTTCCGCAGCTCTGTGATAGCTCGTTCTACCAGTTTTCTCCGGGCCGCCAGGGTTGGGGACATTTCCCCGAAAAGAGGTCCAGCGTAGGGCTGCTTCTGAAGCCTGGCGCTGGCCGTCTCGAGCCGCAGGTCCGACAGCCGGAATGCCTTGTCCTCGGAGAACTTCAGATCCTGCCCGTCGCGGAGGAACAGGGGATTGAAGAAGACGCCCAGGTAAGCGATCCGCTTCGCGTCGACAAGCTGGTCGTCAGGAGATCGCATGTCCTCCAGGCTGAGTTCCACCGTGTTCCGCCCGGGGCTCATCACGAATCCATCGAATGTTCCGCCCGTGTACGTACGGTCGCCAGGATGATCGGGCTGATCAGAGATGCGCACATAGACCGAAAAAGGCTCAGGATAGAGGTTTGTGACCTCGAACTTGAGCGACTTCCAAGCGCTCCAATCGGTCAAGGGAAGGGAAGTGGTTTCAAAGCCGGTTGTCTCGTAGCCTTTCCAGAAGGTCGCGCGCAGTGTCCCCGTGGGGTCCGGCGCCAGATCGCAGTGGAGCGTTTTCCAGACTTTGGACACGCCTTCACGTGAGAAAAGCGCGGCCAGATTTTTGGCGCCATCAGTTCCGGGCGAGTGATTCGGTAGGATGAGCAGGCAGGCAAGCAGGGCAAGAGTAGTGTGAAGGTGTGGGGTTCCCATAGCTCGTCTCGCATTGGCAGTTTCTTGCAGAGGTCAAGGGAAGCGCGGGGCATTATCGCAGAATTCTGTTGTGCAGGGGTTGAAAAAAGAAGCGGCCCGCCGCAGGGCGGGCCGCAACACTAAACAGGAGGCAAAACACTGCGCCTTAGCTCAGAAGTCAAGCCGCAGCGAGAGCATGATGTTACGCGGGCCGTGCGCGACACCCGTGATCATCCCGAAGGTGCCGCTATCCACGTAATTGTCAGGATCGCCCCGGCCCGCCCGGTTGAGCAAGTTGAAGAGATCGGCGCGGAATTTGAGAATGAAGCGTTCGGTGATGCGCGTGTCTTTGAGGATGCCGAGATCTTCGTTTTGCCAACCTGGCCCACGTGTGCTGCCGAGATAGCGCGGCGCGGTTCCCCAGCGCGTGGCATACTGTCCCCAATCGGGGTCCGCTGGTGGTGCGCCAAACGCCGCCGGGTTCAAGTACTGCGTGCCGGTTTCGGAATCCACGGGCCCATTCCAGGCGACCTTCTGGGGCACACCGGGAATGACGTCACCGCGGGTCCCCCAGCTTCCGTCCACCCCGGAGGCAAGGCTGCCGTCGACGATCTGGAGCGGGTTCCCCACGCGGTAATCGTGGATGGCCGTGACTCTCCAGCCACCCGCTATGCGGTCGAGCGTGCCGCTGGAGTTCGCCCATTTCTTGCCCTTTCCGAAGGGCAGGTCGTAAATCCAGGTGAGCTTGAAGTTGTGCGTGTAATCAAACGACGCGATCGACTTCTCCGCGCGCCGATTGAAGTAATCCTGGAGGTAGTAGCTGTAATACCCGATGCCGCTATCTGAGCTCGTCAGGGTTTTGGACCAGGTGTAGGCCGCGATGAAGTTCAGCCCGTGGCGGCTGCGCTTGCGCACGGTGGCCTGAAGCGAATGGTACGTGGAGCTACCGAAATTCGGGAAGGTGTTAGAGATCCCGCTGTACTGCGGGTAGGGATAAAGGGCCTGGGCCACCGTCCCGCTGAAGCTTGGGAAGGGTTTGCCAGTGATCCCGAACTGCGCTAGTTCGGCACGAACGTCCGGGGTCGCCAGCGCCGTATCCATATCCAAGTCAAAGATGGGATCATCGTCTACGGTGTCGAATGCGCTTAAGGCCATGTACTTGTCGGCCGCACGATTGATCTTTCCCTGGTCTCCCCACTCAAAAGACATCAAACGAGTGCCTTTGGCGCCGACGTAATCCGCCTCGACCAGGATCTCCGCGGGTAGCTGGAACTGGAAACCGAAATTCCAGTTCTGGGTGTAGGGCTGGGCCAAGGTCGATGGATGCAAATCAACACCCTGGTAGTTCATGCCACCCGGAGAAAGGTCTGGCAAGGTCCCCGTGAAGGGCGGGACGCCTACCCGGCCGTGGTCGATGTACCACTGGGGCACCGACTGGCCGGTCAACCCCGTCCAGAAAATAGCGGGCTCCTGCGAGGCGTTTCCGTTGGGTCTGGGATAAAGGCTGCGGTTCCCAAACCCTACTGAACTGTTGAAGCCTGCCGCACCGGTCCGCCAACCATTAACGATCGGCGGCGCGTACGAGATGCCGTATCCGCCGCGCACGACCAGCTTCTGTGTGGCACTGTAGGCGAAGCCGAAACGCGGCGCGAACTGCTTGTAGTAGTAGTTCTGGAAGGACGAGCGGCCATTGCACCCCGTGCAGTTGCCCAGGAAGGTCAGCGCTCCGGGGAAGTTGTCCGCGTCCGGATTAGCCAGGGTTGGGTCGAGGCCGGACAAACGATCGAAAGCTTCCCGCTGGGGTGTTGGCAGTTCCCAGCGCAGACCGTAGTTGAGGGTGAGTTTTGACGTGACTTTCCAGTCGTCCTGGGCATAGAGGCTGAACAGGCCTTGGCGATAGCCGAATTGAGTCCCAATTATCCCCCGGGAGCCAGTGTCGGCAGCGCCGAGGAGAAAACTGGCAAACGGATGGCCAGTCCTGGTCGCTTGTGCGGGGATACCCGTCTCCAAATACGAGAACGTAAACGACATACCTTCCGTATCGCGCTCGTTCATGCGATAGCGGCGGTATTCGGCCCCAAACTTGAAGCTGTGCTTGCCCCGTACGTGGCTGAGTGTGTCCGAATAGATATAGCTTTCATTCGCGTTAAAGCCCATCCCACTCTGCGGGGCCCCCAAAGGCGTGAGCATGTTTTTGTACGGTCGTGCGGCGTGCCCGGCCGGGGGTGTGCGGCTGCTGAATGCAAGAGACGGGATCTTGGCGTTCGGTGTCCCCGTGATACCCAGGTCGCTAGGCAGCCAGCCGGCTGGGTCTGCCGAGGGCAGGCCATTGAAGTTCCCAAAACGGTTGTAACCGAAGGCGAAGTGATTGAGGGTGTGATCGTTAATCGTCCAGTCTTCGGAGAAGCGCAGGAGTCGGAACGGTATTTGTTGGATCTTAAGGGGGTTGATTGGGTAGTCCGGCACCGGCGTCCAGTAGTTGCTGCTTCCGAAGATCCGCTGGCGGGCACTGTAGGTCCAGAAACCCGACACCTTATGTTTGTCGTTGATCACGTGGTCGAGTTTGAGGCTCCACTTGTTAATGTCGAGCGTAGGGGCGCCGCTGTGACGCACCTCGTTGTTCCCCAGTTGGTCGTTGATGGGGGTGGGGAACTTCGGCACCAGCTTCGCGGAGGCGACACTAAAGTAGGAACTGGGGATGATGTTGGCGTCCGGGCCCGGCAGGCCAGTCAATGGGTCGAAGCCGAAGCCGTCGCGGAGGAGCGCGGAATTCCCACTGTTGTTCACGAGCCCCGTGACTGGATCCGTGGCACCGTCCGCCACCAAACGCGAAGAAGTAGGGTCGTAGATTTCATAGTAATAGATGGGGCGCCCCAGCGCGTCACTGCCGGTTTGGTTCCACAGCCATTGGCTGAAGTCACCTTGCAGCATGGATGTCGTAGGAACCGTACCGTATGAGGAAGGACTACCTGCTGTACGACGATCGCCTTCGTAGTTGAAGAAGAAGAACGTCTTGTTCTTCCGGATGGGCCCGCCCACCACGAAGCCAAAGTTGTTCTCCCTGCTGGGTGCCTTGACTTTCGCAATATTGCCTTCCGCGAGATGGTTGGTGTTCCAGCTGGTCGCGTTGAACACTGGATTAGCCACGTATTCGTAAACCGAGCCGTGGAATCCGTTGGTCCCGGACTTCATCCCGAAGTTGGCGATACCACCCGACGTAGCGCCGTACTCGGCGGAGTAACTGGACATCGAGACTTTGAATTCGCTGGCGGCGTCGGCCGAAGGTGTGGCTTCGGAGATGCTCCCCTGCAGGTCGTAGCGGGCGACGGCGATACCGTCGATCTGGATGTCGGTAGTGAAATTCTGAGCACCGTTGATCGAATTCGACCAGCTATCGCCCACCGTCCCCGGGAGACTGCTGAAGATGAAGGTCATCAACTGGCGTCCCCCGTCGTCCACCGCGATGGGCAGGGTAGCAAATTCCTCAGGTGAAAGGGCATTGCTGACCTCTGCGGTGGAAGGAGTAAGCAGAGGGGCTTCCGAAGTTACTGTGACGGATTCCGCCACGCTGCCCACCTGCAGGGTGAGGTCGATAGTCACGACCTGCGCGACGGGCACGACGATGTTTTCCGCCACAGCCGTCTTGAAGCCTTCTTTTTTGGCTTCGAGCCGGTAGGTTCCGGGAGGAACGGGCACGCGGTAGTATCCCGCACTTGAACTCGCTGTGTTAGTGATGACGCCCGTTTTCATTTCGGTGATGTTGATCGTTGCCTCGGGGACGAGTGCGCCCGTGGGATCAGTGACTGTCCCGGTGAGGGCGCCGAGCGTGCCCTGGGCATACGCGAAGGCCGGTAGCAACAAAAGAAGTGCTACCCACAAAGCCTTGCTTAACTTCCGCATAAGAACCTCCTTCTGCAAATTCCAACTCTGACCGACGCTCAGAGGTTGTAGCCCGCGAACCATCGTTACGATGCTGCGGTGCGCTGGGATTCGAGAGTTGTCAAAATCTTCTATAGTCTGCGCTCGCCAAACTAAAAAAGTTGTCTCGGACCCCGAAAGGTCCGTTACGAAACCTTACGATGGCTTCTGTTTAGCTTCTAAGGCTCCGTTTGTCAAGCGGGATTTTTTGCCACATGACATTTTGCCCTCTTAGCCCGAAGGCCTCACACAACTGGCGGAGGACACAAGGCGGAGCGCGCAAATGAAGGCCTCGCCGAGACTGGAGGAAGCAGCCTGGTGCCCTTGTTCCCTGGCGATGGGGTGATGGGTCCGCAGCGCTGTCACGTCCCGTTCAGGTCCCGGAGCGCAGTTCCCGCACGGCCTCGCGCACTTTGGGTATCAGGTCCGCGTACTGTCGGGGAGAGGCTTTTTCGAGAAACATCTGGAAGTAGCGCAAGGCTACCTCCTTGTTGCCGGCCTGTTGGTAGAGCAATCCGAGGTTGAAGAGCGGTTCCACATCTTCCGTTCCCAACTCGATGGCCTTTTCGAAGTTTCGGCGGGCTCCCTCGGCGTCCCCGCGCTGGATAGCTACCAGCCCCAGGCCGTTGTAAGCGGCAGCGTAGTGGTCGTCCTGAACGAGGATGGCCCGGAAGGCTCTCTCGGCGTCAGGCAAGCGGGTCTGTTCCAGGTAAGCGATGCCCAGGTTACGGAAGTTGTCGAGGTCGGTGGGATCGGCGCGCGTGGCATCCTCCATGGCGCGCACCCCGTTCGAAAGGTCGTGGACGCGCAGGTAAGCCTTGCCCAGGCGCGAGAGGATTATGTTGGTGGCCAGGCCCATTTCTACGGCGCCCCGATAAGTCGCGATGGCGCGCCGCCAGTCGCGCATCTTCTCGTAGGCCGTGGCGAGATACAACCGGGCCAGCGGGTTAGCCGAGTCGGCGCGCACGGCCGCCTCCATGATACGCGCCGCGGGCGCGAAGGCCTTGGCTTTCATGAGCTGATCGTACTGCTGCATGGCGCGCAGGGTCGTCACCCGGTCCTTGGGATCGGGGCCCGACATGTTGAGGACGATCTCGCGCGGCGTACCCGCGCTGACGTAGCCTAGCGATTCCAGCTCCTGCCGGGTCTCGCGGTTCACGGGCGTGAAGGTGAGTTTCTGATCGTGCGCGGCGGGGCCGACAATCTCCCAGATCTTCTTTTGCAGGTGATCGGCTTCGGCGGAGTGCTGGGCGATGACGTTTTCCTTCTCGCCCGGATCGCGCTCCAAGTCGTAGAGTTCGGGCCGGGGCGCCAGGATGAATTTCCAGCGGTCAGTGCGCATACCGCGCAGTTCCGACCAGTTCATGTAAGTCTTCGGATAGAGGGTCTCAATATAGGCGTAATTAGATCCTTTCCCGGGCAAGGGCTGGCCGCGCTCCATGAGCGGCCAAAGGCTCACGCCCTGGGCGGCCGGATTGGGCGCGAGTCCAAGAAACTCGGCAACGGTAGGCAACAGATCAATCGAGCGCACCTGCGCCGCAATCACTTTACCAGCCGGCACACCCGGCCCAGCAACGACGAGGGGCACGTGCAATGTATCGTCGTAAATGAAGATGCCGTGCGTCTGCTCGCCGTGGTCGTTCAATCCCTCGCCGTGGTCACCGATGGCGATGACCAGCGTGCGCTCTCGCAGACCTTGTTGTTCGATGAAGTCCACAAGCCGGCCGACCTGCTCGTCGGTGTAAGCGATTTCGCCCGAGTACGGATCTTTGGGGTAGGCACTCTTGTAAGGCTCGGGCGGCTCGTAAGGCTCGTGGGGATCGTAGTAGTGAACCCAGAGAAAGAACCTCTGGCGGCCGTGCTGCTTCAGCCAATCAAGTGCCCGGTCGGTGGTGAGGGCCGCCCGGCGCTCTGGGAAAACACCCGGCAGTCTTCCTTCTTCCTCTCGCGACGTCATCTGGTCGTCGTAAACGTCAAATCCCTGCTGGAGGCCGAACACGCGCCCCACCGCCTTCGAGCCCACAAAGGCAGCGGTCTGGAAGCCCGCACTCCGAGCCATGCTGGCCAACGTCAGATGTTTGGGATCGAGCACGAACCCGCCCATGTCGCGCAATTGGTGAACTTCCGGGTAGGTTCCCGTGAACATGGAGGCGTGAGAGGGCAGGGTCAGCGGCACCGCCGTGATGGCATGAGCGAAGCGGACACCGCGCGCCGCCAGGGCGTCCAGATGCGGCGTCTTTGCTCCTCGCGGCAGCTTGCTCACCGCCTCATGCGCATAGCAGCTGAGATGGTCGGCGCGCGTGGTGTCGAGCGTGACAAACACGACGTTCAAGTCCCGCGCCGGGGGCGTCGTGGTCTGGCGGCTGCACGCCGCCAGGCACATGCTTGCCCCGAACAGCAAGGCACCTCGCCACCACCGCGATCGAGCCGCAAATTCCATCACGTCGCGTGCTCCTCTGAACCGCCGATCTCGCTGCATTCTAGCGTAATCGCCCGCCAAGGCCAAACTCCAGAACACCTTTCCGCTCTCGATGGTAGAAACAGAAAGGACCTCGCAGCCTCAGGGCTGCGAGGTCCGAAAGAGACAGAGGAAATGCTAAGAGCTCAGAACTCCAGTCTCGCGCCAAGCTGAACGTTTCGCGGATTGCTTACGGTGCCGTTCCACATCCCGAACGTCGGGCTGGAGATGTCGGTGTCGAAACTCGTATTTCCAAAGCACTGGTTCGAGCACGTGAAGGTGTGCCAGTTCCAGATATTGAAGAACTCGGCACGGAATTGAAAACTCAACCGTTCCGTGATTTTGGTGTCCTTGATGAACCCGAGGTTCTGGTTGTGATAGCCAAAGCCCCGCACGTCGCTCATGCGCGGTCCCTGGCCGTAATAGCCAAACGCCTCAAAGGATGAGAGGGGCTCGAAGGCGTACTTGTTGAAGAGCGGTCGGTTGGGATCGAAGGTGCCCTTGCCTTGAGCCCAAGGGTTCGCCCCAGGGAGGATCGCCGGAATGCAGGCCACGCGGAACTCTCCCGGGACGTTGCAGGTGCCCGAGCGGAAGAAGAACGGAGTCCCGGAAGAAGCTCGGAAGAGGGTGCTCATGGTCCAGCCAGCCACCAGTTTGTCCAGTACGCCGCGCGTGTTCAGGTAGCTCTTGCCCCGGCCAAAGGGCAGTTCGTAAATGAAGGACAGGGACAAGGTCTGCGGCACGTCGTCAATGGCCAGGCCCTTGTTGCGCTGCCGCTCGTACGGCGAAATCACCCCCTGGACTCCGCTCCAGGTCATGGCGTCCGATTGTGTGTTATCCGAACTGCCGAGCGTTTTGGAGAGCGTGTACGAGGCGAGCAGGAAGGTACCCTGTGCGAACCGTTTCTCGGCCTTGACCTGCAAGGAGTGATAGGTCGAGTTGCCGGCGTTCTCGTTCATCCCTCTGAGAGCACTGCAATACTGAGGATAGGGCAAGAGCGCCTGCGCCAGGGTGGGTGCGCAGCCCAGTTGGCCGATCCAGCCGGCGTAGGGAACGGACACACCTTGTATGGTGGTCTGTTCATCCGGAAACTCCTCGAGGAGTCCTTCCCCATACTGTGTCAGGAGTTTCGGATCAAGGGCGTTAAGCGGTGCAATCGTGGAGGGCAAACGAGTTCCTTTGTTCCCCACGTAAGCACCGGTAAGCGTGAAGTTGGTGCCGAACTGGTGCTCGATGCTCAAGTTCCACTGCTGGGCGTACGAGCGACGATTCGCATCGAACGGCTTGTACTGAATGTCCTGCCCATTCAAGTAGGAGGAATCGATGAAGGGCGGCAGCGTGCGCCCAGCCATCGGGAATCCTTGGCTGAGAATGAACGCCGGTGTCATCCCGCCCCCACTGCTGGACTCGTTAAAGGTGGCATTGAAGCCGTCCAGCGAAATGCTCGATTCCCACCCGGGGTAGAACGCCTGCGTGTAGAAGACGCCAAAGCCGGCTCGGATTACAGTCTTGGAAGTGGGGCTGTAGGCAATACCCAGGCGAGGTGCGAAACCACCCCACCAGGTTTTCTCGGGATGACGCGCACCGAACGCCGCCGATCCCCAGGACTCTCCGGTCATCAGATCGTGCGTGCCGGCAAAGGCCAGCCGGCCCGGCCTGCCGCCGGCGCCCGGGTTGGCCCCGAGGGGATCGAAGAACGAGTGGTGGTCATACAACTCCGTTGCGGGAGTCATGGTGTCCCAACGAACCCCGTAATTGATGCTCAGCTTGGGCGTGGCCTTCCAGGTATCTCCGACGTGGAAGATATAGTAGCTGGAGCGGGGATACCTCGCCCCAATCGTCGTATAGGTGACATTGGCGTTATCAACCTGTTCCAACAGGAAGCTGGCAACTGAGTTGCCACTGGTGATGCCATATAACCCCGTGGTTCCGGAGGAGAAACCAAAATACCCCCCCCCATTGACCTTGTTGCGGATATTCTGGCCCAGGCTGCGGTACTCGCCCCCGAACTTGATGGTGTGCTTACCTTTCACCCAAGTCAGCGTGTCCATGAAGATGTACGTCTGCCTCGTGGTGCGGTTGGGTACGTTACTGCCGTAATTGTTGCCATAGTCCTGGTAATCGCCGAGGCTGACCACGGGAGGAGAATCACTGGCAACTCCCGCTATTCTGGGTAAGGCACTCTCGGCCTTTAACCAGTTGATGGAGCCGTATCCTTCGTTCCGGTCGAGGTAACCGAAACCGAAGTGGTTGAGCAAGGTGGGAGTGAACGTGTGATCCCACCGCGCACGGTCCACAAACGAGAACTGCGGGGCAGTGAACGTGTTGTTATCGATCTGGGGCGGCAACAATGTGTCCAAATAGGGCGGAGCACCCTGGTACCAGACGGTGACACTGATGTGATCCTTGTCGCCGATGTACTGGTCGCCGCGGAACATCAGGTAGTTTGCCGTGGTGACCGTAACCTCCTGCCGCGGCTTGGGCACGAGGTAGTTGTTAAGCGGGATTCCGAAGGGCGTATCCCGGTTGGGCTCGGGGAAGTACTGGAGCCATTGGAGCGCCAGGGAGTCTGCAAAGCGGTCAGGGCAAATCACGTTAAGCTGCCCGTTGCACTGAAATTGCGCCCGTGTCCATTTGGTGGGATCGTTCGGGAACCCGTGCTTGTCTGTCGTGTCGGGGTCGTAAATGGGAATCAGCTCTCCCGTATCGGCGTTTCTCCAGTCGGTGAAGTCCCCGTTCCGATTCTTCATGCTCGGTATGGAAATGGTCGGGGCCACCACACCGCCGGATCGGCGAAAGCCCTCCAAGTTGAGGTAGAAGTAGCTCTTCTTCCGGCCCGTGTTGAACCAGGGGATGTTCCTGCCGCCCGGGAGCTTGAACGGGCCGCCCAGGTATCCACCGAAGTCGTGTTCATAATCGACAGGCCTCTGATCAGACCCAAACTGACGAGCATTCAGCGCCGTGTTCCGGAGGTACTCATAGACCCCGCCGTGAAAGTTGGCGCCGCCCGACTTGCTCTCCACCACAATCTGGCCGGAGAGACTGGAGCCGTATTCGGGGGCATAACTTGAAGTGAGCACTCTCAGTTCGCTCACCATGTCCGGGGTCATGGGGAAGTCCGAGTAGATGGAGATCATCCCGGTCTGGTTCATCATGCCCTCCTGCATGCTGGCGCCGTCCATGACCGCTTCGTCGCCGGTTTGCAGGCCGCCGTTAATGCGCGCGTCGAAGGGATTATCCCCGCCTCCTGTCGATACGCCCGGCATCAGGATGGCAAACGAGGCGGCGGAACGCACCGTTCCTGCTACGAGCAGGGGGAGGTCCTTCAAGGTGCTCGGTGTAACCCCG
>JBEKCQ010000065.1:0-37353 GCA_050014795.1 Terriglobia bacterium
GCCAGGTACTGGTCAATCATGCCGCCTACCAGGTTGCCTTCGGTCTTCGGACCCGGGCCATAAATCACTCCCGGGAACAAAGCCACCACGGGGAACTGCCGAAATCCCTCGTCACGCAGCCAGGCGAGCGCCAGCGCCTTGGTCTCCTCGTATTCGTTGGAGTATGGCCCGCAGTGCCGCAGTCCCTCACCGGCGTTCACGTCGCTCGAGGGGCCCAGGGCGAGGAACGACGACGTATAGATAATCCTCTCGACGCCTGAGTCAGAGGCGATTCGCAAAAGGTTCTGCAATCCCTCTACGTTGACCCGCCAGAAATCGCGCCGGTCCTGCACCCACATCTTAACGAGCGCGGCGGTGTGAATGACCGCGCGCGCGCCCGAGAGCGCCTTCCGCACAGCCGAGAGGTCCCGCAGGTCTCCGGTCACTACCTCGCATCCGGCCTGGGCGGCGTCAACGGGCAAGCGGGAGGCGTCGCGCACCAGAATGCGGAAAGGCATTCTCCGCGCCGCGAGTTCCTGCGCGATCTGCGAGCCGAGGTAGCCGGTCGCGCCAGTCAGAAGAATCATCGGATCATCGAACGATCGGGTCATCGGGTGATTGAGTCAATGAATCAATGGTTCAATCTAATCAGGTACGCTCCTGCCAGTCCCAGGTGTCCCACCATCATCATCCAGTACATGTGGTGCCAGGAGGGATGGTTCTCGCCCTCGGTCACCAGCCGGTGCGGGTCCTGGTTCATCAGATAGATCACGTAAGAGCCCCAAAGCAGCATCACCACGCTCAGGGCGATGATCGCCTTTGGGTCGCCGCTGAGAACTTGCAGGTACAGCCCCAGCGGTAGCAACAACCACGGCACCAGAAACGCCGGGCTGATGGCACGAGCGCTCCAAGCGGCACCGTACTTGACGGGCAAGGTGATGCAGCCTGCGGCGCGGTCGCCTTCGATATCAGCGAAATCCTTCGTGGTTGTCGCGCCCAGCAGAAAAACGAAGTAGATGAAGCCGATGTACCACGGCTCGATCGAACTGAGCACGGTTGAAACCGCCGCCCAGCCAGCTACCTTCAAAAGTTCGCCGCGAATAAGGGCGATGGTGAGGTTCGAGCCCACCGGATGGCGCTTCAGGCGCAGCGGTGGCGCAGAATAAGCAATTGTCGCCAGCGCGGCAATCACGTAAATCGCGAACGTCTCCCAGTTGACCATGGCCACCATGGCCAGGGCCGCTGCGTAGGTCACCACGACGAAGCCCCAGGCTTCGGACCGGGTCATGAGTCCTGCCGGCAGCGGTCGGTGAGGCTTGTTGATGCGGTCGTTTTCCAGATCGCATATCTGGTTCAGACCGTTCGAAGCAGCATTCAGGACGGCGGCGGCCAGCACCGCCAGCGCCACGCTTAGGACCGGAAAGCGCGCGCGTGAGGCACCGTAGCCGATGAGCGACCCGGAAAAGATGCCGATCATCGGCGGGACCAGGGTGAATGGCCGGGCGAAACTCCAGTAAAGCCGCAGCGACTTCATGCGGGCGCTATTGTCGAACTTCTGCGAATGGCTGACAAGCAGAAACCCTGTGCCAGCCGCCTTTGTTTCCGGCCGGCACCGACGCTACTCTGGGATTTGGTAAGGGAAGGCGCGGCGCAGTTGGGCGGGACGTTTGTCAGGATGAAAGCCCGAGCTTAGAAAGACCAGCCACGCGGCGATTTCGGCCGCATGCACTTCGGGAGTCTTCAGATCAATGCCGCCGTAGCTGTATCGGTCGCGGCTGTAGGGAACCAGGCTCTTCTTGTAAAAGAACACGAGCGTGTGGCCGGGCTTGGGCGAGAAGATCTTCAGGCGCGCTCGATTCGGGAGGCCGCTCGGCAGGAACGCGCCGGCGCGGACCTCGAAGCCGACGCCTTCCAAGCACACTTCGAAAGGCTCGGCCGAGGCTTCTACTGCCGCCGAGACCGCGCGCACCACTGGGCTGGCCTCGGATTCAGCGCGGATCTTCTCTTCGATTTGTGGCTGGGCTTTGTTGACAAGCATTTCTGTGGCAACGGTCTCTGAGCGCCTCAAACACGGCCCACCGGGCCCTCTCTACCGCGGCGGCGAAAGCACGTCGGACGCAGCAATGTTCTTGGGCCGGCGCTTCCACCAGAAGTAAGGTTTGGCCAACTGCCTCGCCACGCCCATCTTCAGCCCGTACCAGCGCGTGCCCCAGGTGCGCGGCGCCAGATAGCGCGTGTCGCCCGGCTGGACGATCAGGCTGACCTCGATGTTGGGCGTGACGTCCATGGGGATGTTGTTCTTCCGGCACGCCTCGTAGAGATGGCGGAAGACCACCAGCATGTCCTCGTAACGGGGCGACGGCCAGTGTTCCATGTCGGCGCCGATGGTCGGGCGGAAGATGCACACCGTAGGAAACGCGCCGATGCCGGCGATGTAGTCAATGGCCCGGAGCGTGTCTTCCAGCGGCTCCACTCCGGCGACGATCTCTCCTGAGCAGGCGCCCTTGCCCAGCTTCTTCGCGGTGTACTCAAGGGCCCGAAGGAAAGCTTGCTGTCCGACGAGTCTTTCTTTCCCGGGCAGGAATTTCGCGAAGTACTTCGGATTGTGGAACTCGTAGCAGAAGCTGAAGTGGTCCGCGCCGAGGTCAATCAAGCGGTCGTACTTCCAGAAGTCGAGCGTGGGGATGAGCTGCAGTCCGATGAGCGCACCCACGCGCGATTTCACCGCCTTCACGTAAGGCGCGGCCACGTCGAGGTCACGCTCGGTCTGGTAACCGGAATTGAAGTGCACGAACGTGACACCGGATTCTTCCTTGGCGGCACGCGCCACCTCCACTACATCCTCGATATCCTTCGCCGCCACTTCGTTCACGCCTACATTCAATCCCGTGGCGCAAAACCGGCAGTTGAGCGACGGCGAGTAGTACCAGAAGCCGCAGGAGTTCGAGATGTAGATGCCGAGATAAGTCCCCTGGAGCACGCCAACCTTGTGCATGGGCGTGCCGCGTGAGGTCAGGCGCGTGTACCACGCGGGTTCGGGCGGGATGCGGATGGGGTAGCGGAAGTTCTGCCGCTCGTCCACGACGAAATACTGGCTGTCTTCCAGCACCAGGCGGTAGCAGGACTGCTGCGCGAAGTCCTCCTCGACCGGGACGTTGACCCAAACGTCCTTAAGCGGGCCGGGGATGACAATTTCCAGTCCGCTGCCCAGGCCGGCGCGGGTACGGGTGATGAACCGCGCGTCCTGCTCGAGCGAGCAGGAGAGATCAATCCGCATGCCCTTGCAGAAAAGGTCGATCTCCAACTCGCAGGGATTGAGGGGGCGAGTTCCGTGATAGCTCGTTCGGCCGGAAACGCGGTCTGGGGCGTCGGGTTCCCCGACAGCGACATTGTGTCCGGTCAAGCCCATAGGCCTTCAATCCCTCCGTCTCATCATCTACCCTGCCACCCCACTCTCGTCAACCAGGAAAGTCACGGCGAGCCTCCAGTCGCCGGCTCCGACGCTTTCCTTCAGTGGAGGGCTTTACCCTGCCGGGCGGCGCAGCGCAAGGGAGCCTACCCATCTGGCAGGGAGGACTGGAAGAGCTTGAGTAATGACTGGCTATTGTCAGATGCTTCATATAAGATGCTCCCCAAGCTTCCGGAGGAAGGAGGTCTGGATGCGCCGACCTGCGGTGGCCCTGCTGCTCAAGACCACCCTTTCCACATGCCTACTGGTTGTTCTTCTGGATCTGTCGCCCGCGCTCGGGCAAGCCGGCCTTGAAGTTGACAACGCGCGCGTCGTCGCAATGACCAAGGTCGGCCTGGGGGACGAAGTCATCATCGCCCGGATCAAGACCAGCTCGTGCAGGTTCGCGCTCTCCGACGACGATCTGCTAGCGCTGAAGCGCGCCGGCGTTTCGGACAAAGTCATTGCGGCTATGCTGGAAGCCAGTGTGCTCACCAAGGCGCGCGTTTCGGTGGACGGCTGGCCGCTGGAGTTGCGCTCCCTGGCCCAATCGAAGGTGGTGGGTGGGCTGGGCAAGAACCTCTCGTTGGGTATCAAATCGACCCGGACGAAGGCCTTCCTCGAGGGTCGCCATGCTAACGTCTATGCCGCCCCGAACCCCACCATCATCCTCCAACTGCCGGCCGATGATTCCGTGGACAATTGCATCCTCGTCCGCATGGCCTCGAAAGGCGACCGGCGGGAGCTGGAAGTAGCACCCCCCAGTGCGCTGGCAGGAGCTGGGGCGAGGATCCGTACCGAGGGCGCGATCCGCACATCTGCCAAACCCCTGGGCGGCCGCCGTTACCAGTTGACCCCGGCCAAGCGCCTGAAGCGCGGCGAGTACATGCTCTACATCCTGGGTTCGGCCGACGCCAACAAGGGCATCTACGGCAAAGGCTATGACTTCACGGTCGAGTAGCTCGTAGTCCAGACGGTGTGGTTCTTCACATGCCGGGTGCGCCGTCTTGGCCTCCGCCACCCCTTGGCGGAGATCGCGAATCACCTGGTCGTAGTCAATGAATCTGACTTCGGCAACAAGCCAGGATTTCTCGGGCATAGCCTAACAACTCTCCGCTTCGATTCACGCTGCGCTCCTGCCTGACTCTGCGACGAACGCGGTCCGGCGTAGAGACGGCCCGGTGGGCCCTCTCAACTCAGACGTTCCACCGGAACGCCTCTACGATCGCCGCCATGGCGGCAAGAGGCATCAAGGGCGGCGGTGAGGGCGCCGCCACCGCACTTTCTCGCCCAGGTCTCGATAGGCGCTGTATAATCCTCGGGTGGCGTTCGCTTGAATGGAAGCGGGTCTGGGCTGCGCGTCGCGCCCCAGGAGGGATATGAGCCAGACGGCCAAAATGATTCTTCGCATCAGCTTGATTGTGCTTTTGACCTTCTTTGCCTGCCTGTTCTTTCCCCGGCGGACAACGGAAGCCGAGGAGGCGCCCAATAAGCCAAATGCCGGGCTAAAGCCCGCCTCTACCCAGGCGGCGAAGAAAAGTGCCGGGCTGAAGAGCGGCGGTACGCAAGCGGCGAAGAAAAGCACCAGTTCTCCCTCCGCGGAAGTCCAGACGCTTCGTAACGTTGGCAAGGCATACTACGAGCAAGGGAAGTACGTCGAGGCCATCGAGGAGTTCCAGAAAGTCATCGCGGCGGGCCAAGCGCTCGCCACCGACCACCTGAACCTCGGTCTGGCGTTAATGCAGGCCAACAAGCTCGATGAGGCCTTAGGGCCTCTGACGACGGCCAAGCAGATGGACCCGAAGCTGGTGGCCGCCGACTACAACCTGGGGATCCTCTTCAAACGCGAACTCCGTTATCCCGACGCCGAGGCCGCGCTCAAGCGCGTGATTGATGCCGACCCGCGCGAGCCCGCAGCGTGGTTCAACCTGGGCACGGTGTACTCTGCGCAAAGGAAGCTCGAGGACGCGCTCGGGGCGCATCAGCACGTGGTGGAGATGGGATTTGGCCGGGGCCAGAATTTCTACGTCGCGTCGCTTTTTCACAGTTTCACCACACTCGTGCGTCTGAAGCGCCAGGCGGAGGCGCAGAAGTTTCTGCAGATTCATGAAAAGATGCGGGACGCGGTCCCGGGCATTTCACTCCAAAACCCGGCGCTCGAGGGCGGCAAGTACGGTGCCATCGCCGTGCCTTCATCTCCCACGACCACGGTTGCGCGGAGGCCAGCCGCAGAGAGGGTAACCTTTCTCGATATCACCGCGAAGCTCGGGATCACGCTGGATACGCCCAGCTCAGGACCTGCCTCTGAGGTGCGGCAGGGAATCAAGGCGAGTGATTATTCGCTCGATTGGGCGCGGCGGAGTCTCGCGCCGCTCTTTGGGCCTTCCCTCGTGCTGGGAGACTACGACAACGATGGCCGGCCGGACGTTTACGTGGTGGACCCCTCGGGGTCCAATCGCCTGTATCACAACAACGGCGACGGGACCTTCACCGATGTGACCGCGCAAGCCGGTGTGGCCGGTCCGGGCGCGAGCCTTTCCGCCACCTTTGCCGATTACACGAATAGCGGGCACGCGGGGCTGTTCGTGGTGGGTGTGGGCGGAGTCCGGCTTTACCGCAACAACGGTGACGGCACCTTCGTCGATGAGACTGAGAAAGCCAAGCTGCAAGGCCCGCCGGGCGAGCTTGCGACCCGCGCGGTGCTGTTCGATGCGGACAACGACGGCTTTCTCGACCTGCTCGTTACCGTTTATGCCGACTTGAGCGCACCACCCGACAAGCCGTCGTTTATCTTTCCCGACGACTTTCCCGGCGCCCAGAGCCATTTCTATCGGAACAACGGCGATGGCACGTTCAGCGATGTCACCGCGTCGTCAGGTCTGGCCGTGACGGGACGGGCGCGCAAGGCTGTGTTTGGCGACTTCGACAACGATGGCTACACGGACGCGCTCGTCCTCCGCGACGACGCCCCACCGGCCCTCTTCCTGGGGCGCGGCGAGTGCAAGTTCGTGAACCGGACTGCGGAAGCGGGTGCGGACCTCACCAAGTCTGCGGCGCTCGATGCCCAGGTGGTGGACTTCAATCACGACGGCAACTTCGATCTTGCTCTGTGGTCTTCTACCGGCTATCAGGTGCTGCTCAATCGCGGTGGTGCAAAGTTTGCCGCCCTCAAGGGCTTGCCGGCCTTTGCACCTCCCCAGGGACCGTTCGCTTTTCGTGGGACCGTGGCGGACCTCAACGGCGACAGCTTTGATGATCTGCTGATTCTCGATGCCGACGGGAAGTGGCACTGGATCGCCAACCGCGCCGGGCGGTTTCAGGAAGCGACACTCAACCTGCCTTTGGGCAAGGGCGAGCAGCTTGCCGCGCTCACTCCTACGTGGCTGGGCAGCCCGGGCAAGCTGAACCTCGCAGGCGTCACGCGCCGCGGCCACCTGACGGCTTTTGAGAAAGAGGGGCCACCCGCACGGTGGCTGGAAGTCAAGATGAACGGTTTCAAGAGCAACATGCTGGGTGTGGGCAGCATCGTCGAGCTCAAGGCGGGGAACTTCTACCAGAAGCTGGTGGTGACGGGAGACCGCGTTCGGGTTTACACCGGCGACCTTCCCAAGCTGGACGTGGTGCGCGTGACTTGGCCCAACGCCGTCGTGCAGAACTGGGTTAACGTGGCCACCAATAAGCCCATCGAGGTCCGTGAATCGGAGCGGCTGGCTAGTTCCTGCCCGCTCCTTTACGCCTGGGATGGCGCGCGGTTTGTCTTCCTGACGGATGTGCTAGGTGTCGCCCCGCTGGGCGAGCTACAGCCGGATGGGAGCCGGATCAAGCCTTATCCTGAGGAGTTTGTGCGCCTGCCCGAGGGCCTGCGCACACAGGATGGCATGTATGTGTTCCAGCTCACCGATGAATTGCGCGAAGTTGACTACTTCGATCAGGTCAGGCTCGTCGCGGTTGATCACCCGGCGACAGAAGAGATCTATGCCAATGAGATTTTCTCCTCGGCGCCGTCATCTCCGACCCTGCATGCCATACGGCAGAAACACTTCCCCCTCTCGGCCGTGGATGACCACGGAAGCGACGTCCTGCCTTTACTGCGCGCGGTGGATGGCCGTTATCCCACCGACTTTCGCCGGAATCGAATCCTGGGCCTGGCCGATGTTCACACGCTGACACTGGATCTCGGTGCTGCGGCGTCCTCGGGGCCGCTGGCGCTCTGGCTCACCGGATGGGTCTTCTGGACGGATTCGAATGCCTCGCGTGCCCTGATGTCGAACTCGCAACTTCAGTTGGTTCCGCCCTATCTCCAGACGCGCGACGAGCAGGGTAAGTGGGTCACTGTGATCCCCGACATGGGCTTGCCGAGCGGCACCAACCGCACCATGCGGCTCGACCTGACGGGTAAGTTCCTTTCTCGCGACCGCCAGGTGCGCATCGTCACCAATTTCTGCGTTTACTGGGACCAGATCTTCTTCACGACCGACGAGGGCTCGGCTCCTGCGCCGGTCGAGTTGCCGCTGGCTGCCGCGGACCTGCATTATCGCGGTTTCTCGACGCCCACCAGTGATCCGGCGCACTTGAGGCCGGATTGGTTCGACTACACCAATGTCCTGGCGGAGGCCCCGTGGAATCCCATGTTCGGCAACTACACGCGCTACGGGGATACGGTGAAACTGGTGAGCCAGGCAGATGACCGGCTGGTGGTGATGGCTACCGGAGATGAATTAACCGTGAAGTTTGACGCGCGCCACCTGCCACCGCTACGGCCCGGGTGGCAGAGAACGCTGTTCCATTACGCGCACGGCTGGGCCAAAGACGGCGAGCCCAACACAGCCTTCTCCCAGACCGTGGACCCGATGCCTTTCCGGCAGATGTCCAACTACCCTTACGCGCCCGCAGAGCGCTTCCCGGACAGCCCCGATTATCAGCAGTACCGGCGCGAATATCAGACGCGCCCGCGGTACCTGCTCATTGCACCGCTCGCGCCGCCACGATAAATCCAGAGGGGCGGGTTCAGACCCGCCCCCGAATTCCTACCAGATCAACTTCAGTCCGAACTGGGTCTCGCGCGGGTCGCCGGGCCCGCCGGAGGCCAAGCCGGCAATGGACTGGACGGTATTGAAGATCTTCCCGAAGCTCGCCGAGGCGAGGTCCCGATTGGGCACCTCGAAGTTTGGCCGATTGAAGATGTTGAACATCTCCGCGCGGAATTCCAGCGTCTTCGACTCCGTCAGCCGGAACCTGCGAATCAGCGAGAAGTCCCAGTTGGCTAGGCCGGGACCCGTCAGGATATTTCGCCCGGCGTTGCCAAACGTGTAAGGGGCGGGCACGGTGAACGAGTCGGCCAGCACCCAATGATCGGGCGTTTTATGAGCCGGATAGAAGTAGTAGGGAGCCCGGGCAATACTCGGTCGGTCCTGGTTTTCCTCTGTATGGCTGATATCGCCGCTGATCTGGGGCGTGAAGGGCGGCCCCGACTGAAGCGCGATAATCCCGGAAAGCTGCCAGCCCTCGGTCAGGTAATTCAAGGTACGGTTCTCTGACCTCCAAAGCTTGCTGCCAAACGGCAACTCGTACACGTACGCCAGCGAGAGGCGGTGACGGAAGTCATAGTCGGAAAGCGCCTTCTCCGCGGCCAGGTCTCGGGAGTTCTGCGGAGAGTTCGAGTTGCGGTCGGTACCGAAGATGGTGGAATTGGTGTCCAGCGACTTCGAGAAGGTGTAACCGGCAACGAACGCCAGCCCCCGGGAGAAGTGCCTCTCGGCCTTTACTTGCAGCGCGTGATAGGACGAACTGCCGGAAGACTCGTAATAAGAGAAGTTGGAGAAGGTCGGGAACCGCCGGGCCGTCGTCTGATTGACGGGATCGGGATTGGGCTGGTTGGGATCGGTTATCCGCGGCAGACGCAGGCCGCGCGTCCCCAGATATCCCACATCCAGAAGCCACGAGCCGGGCAATTCGCGCTGGATGTTGAATCCCCACTGCTGGATGAACGCATCCCTGAAATCGAGTTGGAACGGACTGATGACCGGGAACAGCGGACCGACTGTCGGCGGCACCAGCGCATTCTGGATAACTTCTCCTGTCCCGATCGCCAGTTGCCCGGTCATGATCAGAGGTAAGGCTTCTTCCAGAGTACCCAAACCCACTCGCACGAAGGGTGGGTTGCTGGCCTTCGACGAGAGGTAAACGTCGCCAAAGGTCTGGTCATAGAAGATTCCATATCCACCGCGAACCACGGTTTTCGTGTCGCCGAAAGGCTGCCAGGCAAAGCCGATGCGGGGCGCCCAGTTGTTGCGGTCGGGACGGTTGAGGGCCCGGTTTTGGGACGTGCTGCCCAGGTTTTCTGTGCCCACCGGCACGTAGAGCCCTGTGGCGGGATCGAAGTTTATCAGGGTAACGTTATCGCGGCCTGCCATCATCACCAGTCCCTTGTTGAAGTCAAAGCTGCCGAGGTGGTCATACTTGTCCGTGATCGGGCTGTTGTATTCGTAGCGGAGTCCTAAATTCAGCACGAAATTCCGGCGAACCTTCCAGGTATCCTGGACGAAGAAGTCATACTCGGAGCCCGCGCCGGAAATGTACACGGAGAAGCCCTGCAACCAGTAGGTGGGGAGACCGAGCAGCGCATCGGCCAACCCATTGCCCAAAACGTAATCCGAGGGTAAACCCAAATCGGCCGCCGACAGGTTGCCGAGGCCTGCCGTCACCATACCCGTGAAATGGAATTCGTTCCGAATGCTGGTGTCGATATAGAAATTCCCGCGGTTGATCGAGCGAATATCGAAGCCGTAGGCCAGGGAGTGGTTGCCATGGACGTGCGTCAGCGTATCGGCATATTCAAACGTGTTAACGGCACCGGCCTGCGGAACATTCGTACCGGCGCCCATACCGTCGTAGCCGGCGAATTCCATGTTCGGCACGCCCGACTGGCGATAAGCTGTGGGGGCCCCTTTGATGCCCAGTTCCTGGGCGATCATCCGCCCCTGGTCTTCGTTACTCCAGCGCAACTGCCAGCGGTTGTAGGCAATCTTCGCTTCGTTGATGAGGGTGGGCGAGAAGGCGTGTGTCCAATCCAGCCCCGCCATCTGGTAGCCGTCGTGCGTGCGCTTGCCGAAACCGGGCACGCCGCCGGAGGGAAGGAAGCTGCGATCGAAGTTCACGTTGTGGCGGTAGAAGAGGCTGTCCTTGTTCCCCCAGCGATGGTCCAGGCGGAGGACGGAAGCATCGACGTCGATCTTGCGTGTCTGCGGTATGGTGAAGTTCGCGTCACCGCATTTGGCGCTGGGGATGTTGGGCGGGGGGTAGAGGTCTGCCAGAGCTTTCCCCACGGGATCCAGGAAGGGAAGTGCATTATCGGGTAAAGGCTGAACGACGCCGCCCAGGAGAGCAAAAGGATCGATCAGCAGCGCCTTTTGGCTACACTCCGGCGCCAGCAGGTCCGAGAAATCGCCGTCGCGTTCGGCCAGGGTTGGCACCCGCGCACGGTTGAAAAACGCCCGGCGCTCTCGCAGCCCTTCGTAGGCGAGAAAGAAGAAGCTCCGGTCATGGCCGTCGTAGCCAGGCAGCTTGATGGGTCCGCCGACGGTGCCCCCGAATTGATTGCGCACGAAATGCGGCACAAAAGGCTCGAAGAAGTTCCGCGCGTCGAGGGAGCCATTGCGCAGGAACTCGTGGACTGTGCCCCGGAAGCGGTTGCTGCCGGACTTCGTGACCACGTTGATCTGAGCGCCGGCATTGGCGCCGAATTTGGCTTCATACACGCCGGTCTCCATGCGGAATTCCTGCACGGAATCCACCGGCGGCGCAATGACGTACTGGCCCACCCCAATCGAGGTGTTGTCCATGCCGTCCAGCCAGAAGGAGTTCATGGACTCTCGCATCCCGTTGACGTTGATGGCCCCGCCGCGTTCGCTGTTTTCCGAGCCTCCCGTTCCGGGAACCACCCCGGGAGTGAAAAGCGTCAGCTCCAGAAAGTGGCGTCCATTCAGCGGCAGTTGAGAGACCTTCTCCTGCTCGACGGTGGTCCCCACCGAGGAAGTCTGCGTATCCAGAACGGGGGGCCTCGCTTCCACGGTCACAGTGGTGGTTTGCGATCCCACCTTCAACTGAAAACCGATGTTGAGGTGCGCATTGACAGCGAGCTCGATGGGCCCCTGAGTGGTCTTTTCAAAGCCCGCTTTCTCCGCGCTCAATTGATAGCGCCCGGGCGGAAGTAGAGGGATTTCGTAGGAGCCGTCGCCCAAGGTGACGACACGCCTGCTGAACCCCTTGTCCACCTCCACGGCCGTAACGGTAACCTCGGGGACCACACCTCCCGAAGGGTCGGTCACCGTGCCGGCGAAGCTGCCTTGAAACTGCTGCGCCCATACCGAGGAACTGAACCCGGCAAGCAGCGCCAGGCAGCTCGCCAAGCGTATCCAAACTTCGCGTCGCATTGTGATGACCTCCAATAGAGATTCTTTCGAAGCCACAAGATCGCTCAAGTTCCGGCTGGGAGTTCCTGAAAGGACCTCTCCCGATGCTGCACACTGAGGATTTCACAACGAACCGGGGCCAACGAGCCAAGCCCACGTAACTGCTTTGAGGAGACAAGCCGACGTGAATCCGAGGAAGTGATGCGAGATGAACTGGACGTTTTGCCCTGCCCCCCGCTGAAGTCAACGCGATGGCCGCCAGTATAGGGGGCCGTTTTGTCGATGTCAAGTAACCCCAACTCACAGCTTGATTTCCGCACGCGGCAACTTCAAGACGATGCGACTTTTTTCGTTTATTGCCCAAGTTGTTGGCGCAATTGACAGGCAAGCTGCATAGGGATCACAGTCTGGGTCGTGGGTCAATTTGATGTAGAGGTGGGTTTACGCTGCCAATTAGCGGGACAAACTCGCCGCTACATCTTCGAACTGCGCTACGCGTCGCGCCACGAGCGACGCAACTGGCCGCTAGCTGCTGATGGGTCTGGCTCCTGGGGGCGGCACTCTGCCTGCCAAGAGGGATTTTCTCGCGCACGTAAACAGGGGAGTTATGAACGGGAGAATGGGACGGGCGTCGGCAGAAGCGCGCAGCGCTCCGCCGAACTATTGCACGCGGCTCGGAGTGCCCGGGGAAGGGGGCACGTGCGGCGGAGCCATGAGTCCCAAGCCCTGCAGCAGAAACACTGTGCGCTGCGCCGCCCCCCGCCAGACCAGTTGGCAGCCTTCGCCCTGGCAGTTCTGCACATAGACGTCGCCGCCGGCGTACTCCAGGCTGCAATTTCGAAATGTGCAGTTTATGAACACACAATCGTCGAGGACCAGGTGCTGGTTTTCGAAGACTTTGCTTTCGTATCGGTTCATCGTCGGCTCCACCCAGCTCGTTCACGCTCCGCGCTCTCACGCTGCGCGGACACGTCCAACAATGTGGACTTTAAGAAAGAAAGCTAACATCCCGCCAAGGCCGCCGCAACCCGGCTCAGTGGCTCGGACTGAGATTGTACTCGGCCAGGGCTTCCCCCTTCCGGCTCACCAACAGTAGCGCCGCCCGACCCGGATCGAGTTTCACGACGAAACTCTTTCCGCTCGCGGCGTCGCGGAAAGCAATGGGCTCGCCAGAGGAGGACTCCGAGGTCAGGACGTACAACGTGGCTTCCTCCAGTTGAGTCGGGCAAATCAAGAGTCCGGCATCCTGCACTTCGGTCATGTACACCGGACTGGTCTTAGCCTGATTCAATGCGAACCGGTAGACGTCCCCAATCGCTTTCAAGTTGTCGTTGAGTTCCAGGGGCAATGCAAAGAACAGGAGCCTCCCTTTTCCCAGGGGCTTTTCCGCAAACGCCTGGCCCGTCGCCAGGAACGCGCGCTCCATGAAAGTCGTCTTCTCCCCCGAGTAGCTCAGCCAAGCTTGGCCTCCCGGCCACTGGACCAGATTTTCGCGTGTCGCCAGCAGTCCGGGCTGATAATCGAGGCCTGCTTCCGCCGGGCGAGGTGTGGGACGGAAGTGCTCATCGGCATCGAAGCGGCCGGAGACGAGAAGCGTTGCTCCTTCGCGTACCTTGGCGAGGATTGCGTCCCAGGCCTTCTGGTTGAGCACCCACGGGGAGGGAAGGATGATGAGCTTAGGGCTCCCCAGCAGTTCAATCTGGTACTCACCCACCACATAAGCTGACGCGCGAGCGTAATGGTAGAGCGCCCGCACGCATTTCTGCTGGGCTTCGAGCGCCGCCGGATTGAACACCGAGAGTTGGAGCGACTGAGGCAACACGATGGCCACCTCGGGACGCTTCTCTTCGGTCAGGTAGGGCGCAGCTTTCTTGGCGAACTCACCGATTCCCGCGAGCACGTCCATCCATAGCTTGTTCGAGCCGTCACTGCGTTTGATCCCGAACGCGTCGCCGGTGCCCCAGTCCCATTGCAATGACCCACTGTTGGCGGCGGCGAACCCCAGGGCCAACTTGCGTTCGAACAAGCCCAGGCCCGCCATTTCATCCCAGCGCCAGGTTCCATCCATTCGCCAGACGGGCTGGATGCCGGTCTCCCCGATAAGGTTCGGCATGCCCGGCCGCTTGGCCGCCACGGAATCCCACAGAAGCGCGTCGTCGCGCCACCAGGTGTGGTTCACGGTGAAATCGACACCTGCGCCGCCGTAAAACTGGGTCAGCAGCCGATCGCTCACCCCGCCCTCGTCCTGTCCCACCGTAATGAGCTGCTTGCTGCCAGTGGAGCGGATGGTGGAGATCATTTCAGAAACCCATTGGTTGAACATGTCCTGGGCAAACAAGTTGTAGTCGATCGCCCGCACCTGTTTCGCGTTCCCGTAGCGGGTGATAGCCAGATCATCCGGGTCGGGAAGGGCGATGCCAGCAAAGTCGCCCAACTCCTCCGGGGGCACTCCCCAGGCTGCGGCCAGCTTGCGGACATCTCCATAACGCTGCTTCAGCCAGTCGTTCCACGCCTTGATCTCGGTCGGGTCGGCGTTGGGCGTGTTGCCGCGCCAAAGGTGCTTCGGGTTGGAGAAGCTCGGCTCGTTGATGAAGTCCCAACTCAGATACGGGACGTCCTTGAAGCGGCTTACCACAGAGTGGATGTAGTTCTTCTGTGCCCTCCGGGCGATCGGGTCGGTGTAGGGATTGGTCCCGGGCCCGAATTGCAGGGGGGATTCTCCCGGATGGCGGCGGATGGTCTGCGGGTCAAAGGCGAAGAAGGTGAAGTGCACTTGAATATCGTGCCGGTTGGCGGATAGCAGAAACGCTTCCAGGCTGCGGAGAACGCTTTCCTCCACCCCGCCCGTCACCTTATCCCAGAGGTCCGCGTGATTGTTCCAGACCCCGGTGCGGACGAAGGTGACCCCATGCTTTTCCATTTCCCCAAAGTCACGCTCCCAGACGTAGGCGTTCGAACTGCCGAGGAAGCCGCTGTAAAAGACGTCAGTGGTGAAGTAGTTGGTGCCGAAGGGCAAGAACGGCGCGCCGTCCTTGCGGAAGTAAGTGCCGCCGACGGTCAGCGTCGGCCCGGTTTTGAGGAGTTTCTCGTCACGCGACCAGAAGCCGGTCTGGTAAGCTTCGCGGACCTTTCCTCCCTCCTCGTGACTGGCACGCACGACGTAAAGGCCCGGCGAAAGCGCCGCGTGAAAGGGGACACTCGTGGCCACCGTATCGCCTGTGCAGTCGACATGCGCCGACTCGACAACCTTGCCGCCAGATAACAGCTCCACGCGCAACAATCCGGCGAGAGGCTCACTCTTCCGCTGTTTCCGCACGTTTCGCAAATGCACGATGACTTGCGGTGTTTCTCCTTGGGCGGCCGTGGCGTGCTCGAGTTCCACCCATAGCAGAGTCGCTCCCTGGCTCGCATATTCGGCCGCCGCGCGAATCAGCGAGACGCCGGCCGGGGAACCCCAGTACCCAGGTTCAGGCTCGAAGTTCAGCATGACGCACCGGGCGCCGAGCAGGGAAGGACGCTCTGCGCTTCCCAATTCGCGGAAGTCGTCCGCGACCACCGGTGCTGCCACCCGCTCGCCCCGCTGGTTCACGAAGAATCCCATGCCGCGCGAGTCACCGCTCCCCCACCACATGCCGGCAACAAACACCCGGCGCGCCCGCAGCTCCGCCGGGGCCAGGAACGAATAGTTTTCGTCCCAAACGAACTTGGCCCAGTCCCTTTGGGGTACTTCGTAGGTGTGCCAAATCCCCAGGGAGCGGGAGTGGGCGTTCTGGGGACGACCTTGCACGAACTTCCCGTCCTCCTGCAAAACCGGCACAGACAGTGGCCGACCTCCCAGCGTCAGGAGGTTTCCGCCACCTTGGAGGTACTCGTAAATTGCCTTCCAGGCCTCAGCCGGGAATGCGGACCCGTAAGGGAGAATCAACAGATCAGCGTCGCGGAGCGTCTGCGGGGTTCGTAGCGTTTCGATATCGGCAAAGAGCGGCGGCATCTTCCCGAGAGCCGCCTTGAGCGTCTCTTCTTCGACGGGCTGGCTATCGACTGTAGGGAAGCCGCTCTGCCAGAAGACCACCACTCTAGCGTCGGCTTGGGAAGCCGCAGCAAGAAACAGAAAGAGTCCCATCCAGCGTCGCATGGTTCACTCCTCTGGTACGACTAGCCACTGAAAGACGCTCCCAAGGCTAGAGGAGTTCCGGGACCAGGTCAAACACTTCCTACGATTTTGCGCGCGGGTAGGACTGCGGCTGGGATCCCGCGATCACGTTGATCCCAATTCGCCCACCGCGCATTTCGGGGGCTTCCGTGTTGGCCAGGGCTTCCGATGAGGACTAGCCGACGGGGTGTGGGGCTCGGACTTGTGGTGGGCGTTGCCCCAGGACTACCAGGCGAATCGAGGGGCGCAGGATTGAGGGTGGCTGACGATTTCTTTGACGCGCAGGCGGAGGCGGGCCAGCGCGGCGGAGTGAAGCTGCGACACGCGTGATTCGTCGATCCCCAGCTTCTCCCCGATCTCTTTCATGGTGAGTTCCTGGTCGTAGTAGAGTTGCACCACCTGGCGCTCGCGTTCGGGAATGCGCCCCAGGGAGCGCTGCAGAATCCCTCGTTGTTCCCGGCGATAGCACGATTGGAATTGATGGTCCTGGTTGTCGGCCACCAGCATTTCTTCGCTGCTGGACCGCGATTCTTTCACTCCCACCGACCCCATCGGCCGCAGCCAGTCCATGCCTACCGTCTGGAGCTCGCGGACCGCGCGAAACCACTTCGCCAGGCTCACCCCCAGCGCGCCCGCCATCTCTTCATCGTTCGGGGGGCGACGCAGCTTCGCCTCCAGGGCGCGGTACAGCGTCTCTGCCTTCTTATCCTTCTTCCGCATGTCGCGCGAGGCGCTGTCCAGGCCCCGCAATCCGTCCAGGATAGCGCCCCGAATCCGGTATCGGGCGTAGCTCTCGAGCTTCACTTGTTTGCGGACGTCATACTTGTGAACCGCATCGACCAAGCCCAGCACCCCCGTGCTTACCAGATCATCCATCTCCACGTGGAGGGGCAAACGCCCGCGCACTTGCAGGGCGATGCGCTTGACCAGAGGGAGGAGCTTTACCACCAACTGATCGCGCTCGGCTTTTTTCCGCGCGGCCTCAGCTCGGGGTGCCGGGACAAGCCGGACACCTCGCGGCGCGACGCGCCCCGCCCAATCTCGCGGAGGAAGGAAGGGGAGCGTGCCCCGAAACGGGTTGCCCGGTGTTACGGCTTGCGTCGCCATCCGACACCTCGCGGGGCTGCGAGGGCGCGGGCCTGACCAACCTGCCTGGCCTAGCCCTGCAGCCGCGGCGCGCCAGCGGCCCTGGTTCGCCCGTTGCTGCTTCCCGTCGACACTTCCGCGCCGACGTCAAGCCCTGAGACTTCACGTCACGTTCTCAGCAACTTCGCTAAAGGGACCGCGTCGCGTTCCTGGCAAGATGCAAGCGGCGTGCCATGCCGCAACGGTAACGTACCGCAGGATAAACTAGCGGCAAGCCGTCTGGCCCTGATGTTTGCCCGGAGTCGTTTCTTCGTTCGCCTGCGGGCTTCAGGGTTCGCCCAGGGAAGAAACTGGTGGGTGGTTCACGAGAAATCGAGACGACCAACTCTTGAAGTGACAGAAGGTTAGCGAGAATCCTTGGCCCCCTGCGCCTCCCGACTCCCAGCGTTTGGAGCGGGCGCGTGCGCTCCCTCTCCGCGCCGCGACACACAAGACGACGCTCACTGGATCGAGCGCCAGGACGAATCCGTGCCGCCTGTGGAGGCTTCTGCCGCCGCGCGGGCCAACATGCTCAGTTCCAAAACGGGAAAGGCCGTGGATTTGCCTGTGCTATAGGGTTCTCTCCCAATGTCAGGTCACTGGAATGAGCCCTTTTCCTGAGACGTTAGCAGTCCTGCATTGTTATCGCGGAACGGACCTGACCGTTCAGACGCTTGATCTCTTCTCATATTCTGCGCAGCCCAGCAGAGGCGTGAAGCATGCTGGCGCAGCGAGGTCTCAAGAAGGGGACGGATTTTGCCGATACTTGCTGTGGCGGCTATGGGTGAGGAATCCGCCGGTTAGTCTGTGACGACGTGGTGCTGGCCCATTCCGGGAAGGCAGTTCCATTTCGGGAAAGCACCCGTACCTTCACTGGGGCTGGCTACAGCGTCGGCCAAGGCAAGGGACGCTCTGGCGAGAGGGGACCAGAGGCGAGATTCGAGGTTGCCGATCCACAAAGCCAGTTCACGGTGAACGCGCGAGGGGCGAGGGCGCTGGAAAAGGACCAATAGGGATGACGCAGGATCGCAGGAAACGGAAACGTAGCCGGGGCCGGCTGAGACGCCCACGGCGGGAGCGAGGTCCTGGGAAACCGCCGGAGCGCGTGACATTACAGCCTGCGCGGCTGCATCACCTTGATGAGTTCGCGCTCGGCACGATGCACCCCGGGGACATCATCCTGCTCGCCGAGGCCGAGTCCTTGCGCTCGGCAGTCGAGTCCATTTTCTTCGCCATCCTCGCCTGCCCGAGGTGCGGCACCCTGGGACTGATTACCTCCTCGCAGTATTTTGGGGCAGAGCCAGTGATCTGCGGGTCGAAGCTCTGTTCCTGCCGTTTTCGCATTGACAACAAGACACGCCTCGGGGTCAAGGGAAAGGCCAGGGTTCGTGGTCCGGGCGCTGCTGGGCAAGGCAGGTGGTACGCGAGCGCGGCCGATCCTCCGCGTCTGTGTTTGGACTCGGCGGCACGCATCAACCCATCCTTCATCGCTACCCCTCACTCAGAATTGACTCCTCACAAGGAGCCCTGCGAAAACGCCCGGGCCCGTCTAAAGGCGGCCTCTGCGTCCTGCCAGGGAAGGCTCCTGAGAACCTAAGCCTAAGCTATCTACATAGCCAACCGACAGGCGATAATCGTCCATTTTCACTCTTCAGTTCAGCTTCGCTTTCTGCCAAAGCTGGTATGTGATAGAAAAAAGGGGACATACCAGCTTCGCTTCGTGAAAACAGCCCTTATTTGTTTTCAATAACATACCAGCTTCGGTCCGTCTGTGGAAAACGTAACTGGCTCATTTTCTAGCACATACCAGCTTCGCTTTCGCATGTCCGTATTTATAGGCGCATCGGGAATTGCGGGGCATTTTCAGCGCTCCAGAGTATCGCCTGCCCTGTTTCCGCTCTCATTGACTGCCACTCCGCCTCTGGCCTAAGCATGCCGGGCACCTTTTATTGAAAACAGTAGTCTAGCACACTTGTCATCAAAAGTCAAGAGAAAAATGTGCGGGGCGCTCCGGCTGTCAGCTCTTGAGAGTCGACTCAGCCCAGCGTGTCACTTTGTTGTCTCAGCCTGCGCAGGCGTCGGGGTGGCTGGGCTCGAGCACGGCGTCATATACATCGGGTATCTCATCCAGGCCCAGGGGAGGTGGCTCAGGAGCGGCAGGGACAGCCGAAGGACCACGTCCGGCCCACTGCGATCGAGTTGTAGCAGGTAGACGTCGGTCGCTTCCATGTACATGGCCTCACCGGTACCCTGTAGTAGCCTCAGGCGGTCGCCGGTGAGTATGTATTGCTTCTTGTCCTGGGTATTCTCAAGTGTAGCGTCGCCTCCGCTATCGCGGCTGAGTAGCAAAGCTTGGTTTAGGATCGAGTACTGCCCGAATACCTGCATCTCCAAGGACTCGGCGGCGGTGTTAATTGCGTCGGTGATCTGGATTACTTGCTCCCCCAACTGGAAGCCAAAGACACGGATACGCCCGGCGGCCACGGCGGCCCTCACCTTGGAGAAGCTAGCGCGGTGCTTGTCTTCGAGGTGCAGCGTCATGAGGAAAATGGAATCCCCCGGCTGTGATGGTTGGAGCCAAGTGGTGGCCTCCAGCAGGGCATCGAGCACGCCCCCCTTGCCGGACTTGCCTTGAGGTGGGCGCTCGAGCTGTTGTGCAGCCGTTCGGATTGCTTCCCGGGTCGAGCCGAAACGAAACTCCACGCGCGGCCCACGAGCGGTGAGGAGAGCAAAAGAATCTTCCGGCCTAGCCTTGGAGAGAATATGCGTGATCACCGCGGCTTCAATCCTCCGACCCGCCGGGTTGATGTCCTTCCCATTCTCCACCACAAAGACGATGCGTCGAGGGCCGCGGTCAATCATGGCAGACTGGATACGTATGGGACCCTTCTTGTCATGGGCTAGGAACGCCTCGGCGGTCAGGCCCGTGACAATTCCCGATCTCGGCGAGGCGCCCCCGACCGGCCCTGGCTGAAAATACCAGGGAAACTTGCTGCTGAGCCCCTCGTAGAAGTCCAGGTATTGCCGCGTCAGGTCCCAGGTTCCATCGGATAGCTCGTATTTCTTCGCACCGAGATTCCGCTGCCACTCACTGGCCATCGTCTGAGCGTCACCTTGAGGAAGAGGAGACAAATCAGGAGCAATGACGGTGACTGGAACTGTGCAGGGCGGCTGCTGAGCTAGGCCCGTGCAGCACACCGAAACCAAAGCAGCAAACGCCAGGTAGGTACGCATGATCGCACCTCGGAATCGAGAGCGCGGCTGGCGCCCACATCCCGTTCGTGGGGATGGGTGCGATCCGATTGTGAGCCTGGTTGCCTCAATGGTCAAGTCGCATACGTGGCAACGCGCACTCCGTGTCCGGGCCGCTGCCAGACGGCTAGGGAACCGGCAGAGAGGGGAATCCAGCGCATGGGAGTGAACCAGAGGGACAGATGTCTGCTGCGGGACAGAGCGGAGGCGGGAAACGGACCAGACAAGTCACCGGAACAGTCAAAGCGAGCCGCGATGCCACCCCAAAGAGGGCATGACGCTCTGACTTTGACTTGACAGGGGGGCTGGCGTATGTTCTTAGCGGAAGGCAAAGCTCAAATCGGAAATTCCGGTTAGAATTGAAAACACACTTCCTGGAGCCGGGAGCGGAAATGGAAATCCTGGGCGAAATCGCCGCTCCACCGCGGTCTGGGTGTTTTTCAACAAGCTGCTAGGCACGTTCGGACACAGAAGTCGAATCGCGATTGCATTGGGAAGTAACGCCGCGGGGGGCCGTCTGGAGCGAAAGCCGGCTCGCGGCTGTCAGGGAGGTCAGCATGTTGTCGGATATGAAGAGGCGCATTGCTGGAATCTGTCTCGGTGTAGGTGCATTCCTCTGGGCGGCAGGGGCTGCCCAAGGCCAGAAGATTGTCGTGGACGCTGCACCCTCGCACGCGGTGAACACGTTTAGCCCCTTCCGCGCTTTGGGTGCGGCGGTCGATCGCCTGGCAACTGGGACTCCGGACAAGTTGCTAACCGATCCGGTCCTCAAGGAGATCCTGGGCGCGGGATGGCAAACCGTGACCTATCGCCAGAATACGGAACTGATGGTGGAAGCATGGCACTGGAACGCACACGGCGCCTGGAGCAATCCGGAGAAGCAGGAGGGCTACTTTACGGGAAGCGCTGAGCTCGCGGAGACGATTCGCCACTCGTGGGCTTACCCGCTCCCGCATCGCGGCTTCAGCCGAGGTGACGGAAACGGCTGGTCCCGTCTGACGGATGGCGATCTGAAGACGTACTGGAAGAGCAATCCGTATTTGACCCGCAACTTTACCGGCGAAGACGACGCGCTGCACCCGCAGTGGGTGATGATCGATCTGGGCGGCAGGGTGAATATCAACGCTCTCCGGATTGCGTGGGCCCACCCTTACGCGCGACGCTACGCAATTCAGTTTTGGACGGGCGAACTGGAGCCCTTCTATGACGGGACCACCAAGGGCGCATGGCAAACGTTTCCAGCCGGTACCGTCAAGGACGGCCAGGGTGGGACCGTCACCCTGAAGCTGGTTTCCTGGATGCTCCCCGTGCGATACCTGCGCATCTGGATGACAGAGTCTTCCAACACTTGCGACACGCACGCTGCGTCGGACCAGCGGAACTGCGTGGGGTACGCCATCAACGAAATCTATGCCGGGACTCTGGCGGCCGATGGCCAATTCACCGATGTCGTCAAGCATTTGCCCAGCCGCGAGCAGACCGTCACCTGGCCTTCCTCGATTGACCCATGGCACGCGGCTTCCGATCTGGATGAAGCCAGAGGAGACCAAGTCGGATTCGATTTCTTCTTCACCTGTGGGGTCACTCGCGCGCTCCCGACGATGGTGCCGATTGCGATGCTCTACTCCACGCCGGAGGATGCCGCGGCCGAGATCGCCTATCTCTACCAGCGGCATTATCCGATCTCCTGGATCGAGATGGGAGAAGAGGCTGATGGGCAGCACATGCTTCCCGAGGACTACGGCGCCCTGTACCTGCAATTCGCCACGGCCATCCATCGGCTGGTACCGGAGGCGAAGCTGGGAGGTCCGGCCTTCGAGGGAACGACAGAGGATGTTGAGGTCTGGCCGGACGCGGCGGGGAAAGTCTCCTGGCTCGGCCGGTTTCTCGATTACCTCAAAGCGCACGGCCGTATGAACGACTTCACCTTCTTCTCTTTCGAACACTACCCGCTCATGGACAAGCGGGCCGACCTCTCCTGGAACGATCTCTATCAGGAGCCCGGGTACGTCAGCCACATCATCCAGGTCTGGAAAGACAATGGATTGCCGCCGAATCTACCTTTCTTCATGACCGAGGGCAACATGACGGGAGGGGGCGAGCGTCCGGACGTGATGAGCGCCCTCTGGCTGGCCGATTACGTCGGCTCGATGATGACGGGTGGCGCCAGCGGCACCTTTTATTTCCATTACATGCCGAGGGCGGGCAGGCCTCGCGGCTTTCTGATCCTGGATGAGAATTATCACCTGAAATCGTATCCCCCTCAGTATCTGGCCACGCAGGTGATTACCAAGGAGTGGGTGCAACCGGTTGATCTAGTCCACCGGCTCTTTAAGGTTTCGAGTGATGTGAAAGACGCTGCAGGGAATTTGCTGGTCACGGCCTATGCCGTCGAGCGGCCGGACGGCCAATGGTCCCTGATGCTCCTCAACAAGGATCACGACAACGACCACGCCGTGAAGGTGGTTTTCGCGGACCCGGAAAGGAAACGGGACCGATTCTTCACCGGCCGGGTGGACCGAATCACTTTTGGAGACGCCGAATACCAGTGGCATCCCGAAGGAACAGGCGGCCGGGCGGACCCTGATGGGCCGCCTTCAAAATCGACGGTCACGGGCGGCGCCGAAGCGCTCTACCAGCTTCCCAAGGCCTCGATCGTCGTGCTGCGCGGCCGGATTGGGGACCAATAACAAGCCTGGCAGGCCTCATCCAGTACGCAAGAGGAAGCCCGGGATCACCCTGCGGGCAACCCCGGCATGGGGTGGGTATGCACGAAGGGGAGGCGGTGCAGGACCGGGCGTCCTGCACCGCCCGAGAGCGAGCGCAAGCTCGGGGTCTAGAAGTAAAACTTCAAAGCCAACTGCCCGATCCGGGGGTCTCGTGCCCCGGTCACCTTTCCAAAGCTACCCGAGGCCAAGTTGCCTGACGGGTTGTTGAACTGCGCGTGATTGAAAACGTTGAAGAACTCCGCCCGGAACTCTGCCGAGATTCTCTCCGTGAAGCGCGTGCTCTTGTGAAGAGAGAAATCCCAGTTGTAAAGACCGGGGCCATGGAAGAAGCTCCGGCTGGAGTTCCCGGCCACGCCAAGTTCTTGCGAGAAGAAGGGCTGCATTGGATTGCCTTGGTAATCATAGAGTTCAGAGAAGTATTGGTGGTCCGGAGTCATTCGAGGGTTCATGACCAGTATGCGATCGCCGTTGTAGTTGGGGCGATCCACGCCGCCGCAGCCGCAGAGCGAGCTATCGCCACCCTCGCTCATGCTCACGGGGAGGCCAGTGGTGAGGCGCGTGATGCCCGTGACCGTCCAACCATCGAGGAGCTTGAACACCGGACCCTTCGTAGAGCCGGCTAGCCTCTGCAAGGGCAGATCGTAGCTGTAGCTCAGCACGAAGTTGTGCGCCATGTCGAAGGCGGAGAGAGACTTACTCGCCCGAGCGTCAAAGGGATTGATCTGGTCATGATAGGCGGAGGCGTTGTCGAGCGACTTCGACCAGGTGTAGGCGGCGAGGAAACGCGACGCTCCCATCCTCTTTTCCAGGCTGACCTGGAGGGCGTTGTAATTGGAGTTGGCGAGCGTAGCTTGGTAATTGTTATCGGCGAAATCCAGGATCCCTTGCGTGGCGTAGCGCCCGGAGGTGATGGAGTAGGGTCGTGTTCCGAAAGCGTCCACGCCGAGTTCGTAGTTGCCGTCGCCGTTGAGGTCATAGATTTGGTCTTCGCCGCCGGGACCGCAACCATTGTCCGGCCCGAGAATCTGGCGGATTTCAAGGCAACGAGCCGCGCTGCCGGGGTTAAAGGACGTGAAGGCAATCAGGTGGTGTCCCCGCGTGCCAACGTATGCCAGCGTTAAGATCATGGATTTCGGGAGTTCGCGCTGAAGGGTGAGATTGAAGTGTTCCGCGTAGGGGAGCACGTTATCCGTCTTGATGCCCGGCGCGCTCGACATCGGCAGGTATTTGGCCCAAATGCCTGTCGCTCCGCGTGGTGGGATCGTGAACGGAAATCTCTGACCAGGGTCGTTGCCTCGGCGTCGATCCTTATAGGGTTCCTCCAGGTAAACCTCCGTGGGGCTGTACCAGAACAGTCCGAAGGGCGCGTCACCGACTTCGTAGAAGAGTGTCGCGTCTTCAATCGCCGTGTAGTAGATGCCGAACGCGCCGCGGATGCTGGTCTTGCCGGGCCCACCAAAAAGCTGGCCCAGAAAACCATCGCTGAAGCCCGGTGAGTAGGCGAAGCCCAGGCGCGGCCCAAAGTTATTCCAGTCGGTAGGCGCCAGCGTCTCGGGAATTCCTGGGTCACCCGGGAAAACCCAGCCGGTGGGAGCATCCGGATAGACCGTGGATTGCAGACCCGGGACGAAGGCCTCAACCTTGCCCTGCGTGTCGTAAAACGGCTGGCTGGCTTCCCAGCGCAGTCCGTAGTTCAAGGTGAAGTTTGATTTCACCTTGTAAGTATCCTGGCCGTAAACCGCGAAGTATTTCGTGCGAGAATCCAGGAACTGCCGGCTGGACTGGATGAACATGTCCGGCGCGCCGATCAGGTAATCGGCGAAATCGCTCCCCGTCTCGTTTCCATAGAACTCGAAGTAGCCGTTCGAAGTGTAGGTGTTGCGCTCGTTAATCTGAAGGTAGCGAACCTCGCCACCGAATTTCAGCGTGTGTTTTCCAACGATCTTGGAGAAATTGTCGCTGAGTTGGAATGTGTTATTGAACTGGCCGGTCGTCCCGTCCGGCAGGCCGAAACCCACGCCGGTGGCACCGTAGAGGCCAATGGGCGCCACACCTTCCGCGTTCGGGTCAACGGGGATAATGCCCAACCCGCCGTCGACGTAGCCGAAGTCTGTAACCTTGCCCAGCCCTCCCACGGGCTTGCTGACTAAGACCGTGGCGCGCGTGAAGTTGAAACGCGCCTCGTTCACCGCCGTCGAGCCGAAGTTCTTAGTGTTGCTGAGGTTCACTTGCTGGGCGCGCGAAGGCGTCACCGCCGAGAACCCCGGAACATTGGAGGGCCAACCCCCGCCCGGGTACGGATTCAACACTCTGGCGTCATCGAAGTGGTAATAGACTGACCAGTTGCCGGTTCGTTCCGTGTTGAGGTCGACCCGCGCGCCCAACTTATCATCCCGCACCGTTTGCTTCTCGGCGCTAGTGGAGAAGAACGGGGTCCCCCCGAGTGTCGCGATGGGCGTGGGGATAAACTTCATCGTTTTCACGGCAACCGGGGACCAAGCCGACTGCGGAATCACTTGGCCGGGGAAAACACACGTCCCCGCCTGGGCGTCGGCCAGCGTGTTGCAGCCGTTCACCCAGTAGGGCTCCCCGGAGGTCACGGTGTAACCGAGGCGCTGGGTCAGGACTTCATCCATGGTGTGATTCCCAGCCACATCGTCGCCCCGCACACTCCCCGAAAGTGCTGAAAAACCGGTGACATCCACATCGGAGAAATCCCCGCCGCGGTTGAGCAGGGAGGGCACGTATATGGTGCCGCTGGAAACGCCGCGCACTTCGCGCATACCCTCGTAGTCGGTGAAGAAGAAAAGGCGGTTCTTGCGGATGGGGCCGCCGCCCGCTCCTCCGAACTGATTGCGTTTGAGCGCGCCCCGCGCGGTGCCCGCCAACTCCTGTCCCGTCACGGGATCGGACTGGTTGACATCAAAGAAGTTGCGGGAATCCAGCTTGTCGTTGCGCAGGAACTCATACACGGTGCCGTGATAATCGTTCCTGCCGCTCTTGGTGATGACGTTGACGACGGCGCCGGAAAATCGGCCGTATTCAGCGTCAAAAGAATTGGTGAGCAGCCGGAATTCCTGGATGGAGTCGAGCGTGGGTACGATAGCGGCGCCATTGTTCCGTCCCTCCTCGACGTCGCCGCCATTCACCAAGAAGGCGTTCGCCGCCTCTCGCTGCCCATTCACGGAGACGTTGCCGGCGTTGCCGGTGCCCGACACGGGCCGGTCGGAGGATGTCACGCTGGAGGTAATGGGCACCACCCCGGCCTGAAGGCCCAGCAGGTCAATATAACTGCGGCCGTTCAGTGGCAGGCTGGTCATCTTGCGGTCTTCGATGACGTCACCGAGCTGGTTGCTCGAGGTCTCGACCTGGGCGGCCTCGGCCGTGACATTCACCGTCTGCGTCAGGGCGCCCACGACGAGCTGGAAGTCAGCGCGATACCTCTGGTTGACCAGAAGCTTGATGTTTGGCTCCCTCGCTTTCTGGAAGCCCGCCGCCTCGGCCTCAATGACGTAGTTGGCGCCCACCGGCACGGCAAGGAACTCGTAGCTGCCGACTGCGTCTGTCGTCGTCTTACGGGTCAACCCCGTGTCGGGGTTACTCAGTATGATTGCGGCGCCAGGGATTGCGGCACCGCTCGGGTCTGTGACCGTTCCCGATATGGAGCCGGTCACGTCCGCCAGCAAGGGCGGCACGGCCCAGAATAGGGCGGCTGCCAGAAGCCCCACGAATCTTACCGAAGCATGGTTCCTCATGTCGAAACCTCCTGTGGACGCTTCAATTAGCCCGCGCAGGCAGGGCCATTAATGACTGGGATTCGCCATAAGCTGATCCAACCTCGCCGTCGGAGTTCCAGAAGGAAAAACGACGCGACATTGGGAAGTTACCGTCCGAAGAGGAAAGACCCAGCCGATGCAAGAGCTACTTATATCAGCAGGGTCCTTCTGTCAAGGGGATTGCCGCCTGAACCTAACGCTGGCGAAATCTCATTTTCCGAATATAATGCACCCCACATCATGATGTGGGCTGAGCCGACAAGAAGCCGTCCGCCAATTGCTCTGAGCCAACCTGTAGATGACAGGGCTTGAGGTCATCATCGAGCCGGGAGGGAACCCATGGATAAAGAGGAATGGAAAGGACGCGACACGGGGTCGCTGGCAGACAGTGGAGGCGCAACGGCGCCGACTGACACGCCACGCCCCAGCGAAGGGGTGGACCGGCGGGGAGCGTTGGCGCGTTTGCTTAACCTGCTGGCCGTGGCAGTCTCCTCAGGCGGATTGCCGCTCGCCGCTCCTGAAGCAGCCAGCGGCGCAGCCACGAACCATGCACTCTCGGAACCAAGGCTCAAGGCCACGCCAGTTGCAGGTGACTTCCGCTTCTTCTCGCCTGAGCAAGAGGCAGCCGTCTCGGCCTTGGCCGAACTGATTATTCCCGCCGATGCGGTGGCTGCCGGAGCCCAAGCAGCCAGAGTGCCAGAGTACCTGGACTTCCTGCTGGCCAGCGCCCCGCCGGAGGAGCAGCGCGCCTGGACCGATGGTTTGCGTGTCCTTGACGAGCTCAGTGCTGCGCGGGGCGGCAAATCCTTCGCCGCGCTTCCGGCCGAACAACAACGGGCGCTGCTCGCCGACCTCGTCGCCCACGAGTTTTCCCCCAATTCACCCGCCGCGAGATTTTTCGTTCGCCTCAAGCACTCCGTGGCCGAAGGCTTCTACACGTCCAGGGTCGGACTGCTGGAGGATCTGAAATACAAAGGCGGCACCGTCGCCCAGGGACCGGCAACCTGCAAGGACCATTTTGGAGACGCGCAAGTTCCGGTTCCCTCGAGCCGCACGGCGCTACCACCCGCCGGTGACTATCCAGCCCCAGCAGAGGAAAGCAGGTCTCGCTTGGCCCCCGGCGTGAAGCTCGTCGCGGCCTCTCTTGGCCCAGGAGCCCCTGCGCGTCCCGAACGGGACCTCCCAGCGATTTGCAGCGAGGAGTACGACGTCTGTATCGTGGGCTCGGGGGCGTCGGGCGGCATTGCCGCCAAGGAGCTTACCGAAAAAGGGCTGCGCGTGGTGCTCCTGGAGGCTGGCAATTGGGTTTCCTCGAGTCGCTTTCGCACCCATGTCCTACCGTTTGAAATGCCCTTCCGCGGCCGCTGGCTCTCGCACGGCGAGAACGACTACACCGGCTTTCTCTATGTCAAAGACCCTGTGACATGTCCCAAAGAGCGCATTGACTACGCACTGTTGCCTGCCGTGGGCGGAAAGACCCTGACTTGGGCGGCCATTTCCTGGCGTTTTGGCGAGCGCGATTTTCAAAACCGTGGCATCGGGGACGATTGGCCCTTCGGCTACAGGGAACTGGAACCCTATTACAGCCGGGCCGAACTCTTCATGGGCGTCAGCGGTTCGCGAGAGGGTTTAGCCTCCGTGCCGGATGGACACTTTCTGAAGCCGCTCACGCTGCGTTGCGGCGAGCAGCTCATCAAAGAGGCGTGCGAGAAGAAACTCGGGCCGGCCTACCGCGTCATCCCGCTGCGCAAAGCCATCAACACGGAACCGCACGGCGGGCGGCCGACCTGTCATTACTGCGGCAATTGCATGCGCGGCTGCCATGTGAGTGCCCTGTACACCTCGGCCAACTCGGCCGTCCCCGCTGCGCTGCGGACCGGCCGGCTGACCTTAGTCACCGACGCCATCGTGCGCGAGATCGAGCTGGACTCCTCCGGACAGCGCTGCCACGGGGCGGTCTTCCTTGACCGGCAGACGCGAAAAGAGTTTCGGGTGCGAGCACGGGTCTTCGCGCTGGCCTGCGGCGGCGTCGAGGACGTCCGTATCCTGCTCATGTCCAAATCGAAGCAGTTCCCTCAAGGTCTGGCCAACTCGAGCGGGTACGTGGGTAAGAATCTGGTCAGCGAGCACTATAGCGGCTGCCTGGGTTACCTGGAGCGCCTGCTGGGCGCTAAAGTTCTGAACGAGGATGGCGCCGGTGAGCACGGAGAAGTTCAGAACATCTATTATGAGAAACCCAGCCAGAAGTTTGCCCGCGGCTACATGATTGATCTTCAGAGCGGGCCTGACCAAGTTCCCTCCTTTGCGGCGCTGGTCCCTGGCTTCGGGGCCAAATACCGCGAGGAAGTACGGCGCATCTATCCGGCGCTGGTTCAGCTGGGCGCGCACGGCGAGATGCTGGCCAACGAGAAGAGCTACGTCGATCTGGATCCCGTGGCCCGGGACGAGTTCGGGCTGCCCAAGGCGCGCATGCACCTCGAGTGGACCGAGAACGAGCTGGCCATGGTGCGCGACGCGAACGAAAAATGCCGGGCCATTGTTGAAGCTGCCGGCGGCAAGGTCCTGTTCACTCGCGCTCCGGACGGAGGACCTCACTTCGACGGCGAGAACCTGGTGGGGACCGTGCGCATGGGAAATGACCCTCGGCGCTCCGTGCTCAACAGCCGCAATCAGGCCCACGATGTGAAGAACCTCTGGCTGCTCGACGGGGCCAGTTTCACGTCCTACTGCGAGAAGAACCCGACGCTGACGGTGGTCGCCGTCGCCATACGCGCTGCCGATCACTTGGCTGAAGCCCTGAGGCGGGGCGAAGTCTAGCAACAGGCTTGCCAGGTCTTGCTTGAACGAGGCGGGTTCCTCTAGGCTTGTGTGAAGTGGAGTGGGGCTTTCTGTCATGCGCGTCTCAGTTTGGCCAATTCTCTTTTCTTCCCGCGTCGGATTCGGCCGACACTCGGCTGCGATCACACTAGCCCTACTGCTGGCCGGCAGCCTGACTGCCGCCCAAGTCGGGGGAAAGCCGCCAGAGGTCTCTACGGCACGCGCCCACCTGCAAGCGGGCCAGCGAGCTCTTGAAGCTCACAACCTGCGCGAGGCCAAGGCGCAATTCGAATTGGCCCTGCGGGCCAACCCAAATCTGGCGGAGGCGCACGTCGCCCTCGGCATAGCGGAGTTTCAGAGCGGGGACAGCGGCCGCGCCATAAGCCATTATCGGCGGGCGCTCGAGTTGCAGCCGAATGCCTTCAGTGCCCATTACAACTTGGCCCTCGCTTATCTCCGCGAAAAGGACATAAAGGACGGCCTGGCGGAGCTAGAGCGCGCCACGGCTCTCAATCCTCGCCACGCGGACGCGGCATACAACTTGGGTCTGGTGCTGCTAGAACTGGGGCGTCCCGCGGAGGCGCGGAGACGTCTGCGGCAGGCGCGAGCGCTCGAGTCCGACCGGCCCGACATTGCTTTCAACCTGATCCGCGCGGAACTCGAGACCCGGCAGCTTGCACCTGCGCGGCAGGAGGCAGACGCGGCAGCACGGACATTCGGAAATGACCCGCAGTGGCGCGCGGCAGTCGGCAACCTCTTCCTGGAGCACGGCCAACCGGCAGAAGCGGCCGAACATCTGGCGGCGGCGCTCAAGCTTCAGCCGGAGGCGGTGGAAATCCGTCGGAAATTGGCCGCCGCGCGTTTGGAGGCACACGACCCGGCCGGTGCCGTCACCGTCCTGGGCGCTCCGACGTCGCCGGAGGATCATTATCTGCTGGCCAGCGCGCACTTTCTCCTCCGCCATCTGGTCGAGGCTGAACAGGAATCGCGGCTGGCTCTCGCGCCGGAGCCCCGCGAGCCCCGTTATCTGTTGCTCCGCGCGCGCATCGGACAGCGCCTCGGCGAACACGCGGCCGCGCTGGAAATCCTGCGCCAGGCGAGCGAGCTCGCGCCGCAATGGTCGGAACCGCATTACAGCGCCGCAGTCAGCTACTATCTCCAGCGACGCTATGCGGAGGCGCGCGCCAGCCTTGGCCGGGCCCTGGAGCTTGATCCACGATCGGCTCGCGCCCTTTTCCTCTATGCGGCCACCCTCGTGAACGAAGGGAAAAACCGTGAGGGTGAAGCATACATGCATCGGGCCATTGCTCTCGAACCCTCGAACGCCCGCTTCCGGTACCACCTGGGCGCGTTGCTCTTGCGGGACAATCGGCCGCTCGAGGCGCGGCAAGCGTTTGAAGAATCCATCCGGTTGAAACCCGACTTCGCCCCGCCGCACTATCAGCTGGGCAAGCTCTTGGCGCGCGCGAACCAGTTGGAGCCCGCCGCCCGAGAACTGGAGATAGCTATCCGTTATCAACCCGACTTGGCCGAGGCTTACTACCAACTGAGTCGTGTCTATGCGCGTTTGGGCGACAATGCGAAATCCCAACGCGCCCTGGTTGCGTTCAGTCAATTGAAGAAGGAAGCTGCGGACGAAAGCGGCGAGTTCATGGAGGAAGTGCGCAAGCAATTGGAGCTTCAATAAGACTGACTGTCCGACTTCAGTGCAAACGAGGCTGTTGAGCGGGCTAGGCGAAGCCACGGGCCCGGCCTGTTTCACCTGCGCTCCGATCCGCGCTTCCAGGCCCTCCTGCGCCGCATGAATTTCCCGCCGTAAGGCCGCTCTCGGTCATTGGCTCCCCACTTCTTACTTCTGCCTCCAATGCGATTCCGTTCGGCACCTGCACAGTTGCGGAATCGACTGGTCCCTTGACCCAAGGGAGAGTAGCCCTTCTGACCGCCCAAGCCTGATTGGTCCTGGGAAACAAGCTTTGCGCCAAGTGGGGCAAGTCAGCCGATTCCTGACGGGAAGCCGACTTTTCATTCCGAATTCGCTCGCGATGCAATCGATCACGTGAAAATCGTCGATGGGATGGGCACTTCGCAGCAGTTATCCGAGTGGCAGCACGTTTCGGTATGCAGGTTACACAACCAAGCGGATCGTTTCCGAGTGCGCCGTGCACAATTGCCAAGGTTGCGAGCGAAGATGAAGCTGCTGAGTTGCCACCGGTTCCGATCTAACGAGGTGCGGCCCGGCTGATTCTACGGGGTCGCGTGGCGGCATCACTCAAACACCCCTCGAGCCGCGTGCGAGCGGCAAGAAGAGAACGACGGCACAAACCACCGAGATACAAAAGCACCAAAAAGAGTTCTCAACTCTTCATGCCTGGTCTATGGGTGTCTTGGTACCTTGGCCGTGAAGTCGGCAACGCTATTCGAACGCAGCCGCGGCGCGCCGGTAGGCCGAGCGGACCGAGGACCTGAACGCAACCGCGGCGGCAGCTACCACGACCAGTGCAAAGACTGTGAAGCCGAACCATTGTTCGGCATTTCCTGCCGGCTCGAAGATAACCAGCAAGCGGTAGTTTTCCAAGCAAAAGATAAAGGTGAACACGGCCCAGAAGACCGTAAGGGCGTCGAAACGGGCATAGCATAGAGTTAAGACAAGGCATTCGGGGAAAAGCAGGACGAGCTTCCAATGGTAGGGCTGCACGGCTCCCATATTGAGGACAGGACCAGGCAAAATCACTGCGACCAAGACGCTTGGGATCAATACCACCAACCAGTGCCGACGCAGGAAACCTGCAGCCAAGGAGCTAAGGAAGATGATCGCACCAGCTATGACAATCGCCTGGGAAAACCCCCACAGAGCAGCGCCGACGGTGGGCCACAACCTTCCCAGGATATGGCCGTCGGACGCCATCTGGAAGAAGCTGTCGAGCCGCATCGCGAGGTGGGTCGTGCCCGCCCAAACCAGAAAAGAGTCCAAGCCCAATAAGGCGAGCCCTACGCAAGTTCCTCTTAGAAACCCCAGCCCGCAGGCCTGAGATGCGGCGCTTTTCCCGTCAAACCCCTGGATCAAGCTCCGGAACTTGGCCGGGGCGATTTTGCGTACCGAGCGTTCGATGGCGGCTGAAACACAGAAGGTAATGACAAATGACAGCAATGGTTAGTAACAACACGATTAGGTTAGCGGCCGGTAGATCGCGAAGGCTGGGCCAAAAATGCCATTCGAAGAGCGCCACTGCCACCCCAAGGAAGATGATCCGCCAGGGGGCAGTCGAATCGACCTGCCGCCATTGGATGAGTCCTAGGACGATCATAGGCAAGAGAACCGCGAACAGGGGCAAAAGCTGGCGGTAAAAATACGGCCAATCGTATCCGGCCGGCACCTCATCAGATGCACTCATGGCCCCGATCGAGCGGCCCACGAGCCAGACTTCATAGTGGCGCTTAATTCCGTAATAGTCTTTGGGCTCGACCCACCTGAGCACGCTGGCCGGATGCCCGGAAAAGATCTGGCCGGTCGCCTTATACTCGAGTCGCAGGAGTGACGGGTCGCGGTCGAAAAGCTCGCGAAGCGCTTTGTCCGCCAGCGCCCTCGCGTCTTCAGTCGAAAGGTTTTCTTCGGGTACATCACCCGGAAAGCTGCGTGTGAACGACTGAAGGGCGCCGGAGTTGGTTACCGCAACTTGCGTCTCGTTATCCCATGTGACCTCCCACCGCGAGTACAAGAGAGGATTGTTGGTAAGTTCCAGCGCCAGGCGTGCGCCCGCTGCCTTGCCTAAGTACTCGTATTCGCCCCCATTGACGGGTGCATCAATCCAGCCGTCCCCATTGGCCGGCGCGCCGAATCTTTGGGCATATTCCTGCGCGATGCGTCGCAAGACACTCCGGTCGAAGTGGACTTTGCTGCGCGGAGCAAGGCTGGAGCGGTTAAAGAAGGGGAAGAAGAGCACCAGACCCGCGATGGCGGAAACAACCAACAGCCAATCGCTGCGCTGCCAGCGGGGGAGGTGAAGGGGCAGCTCGACTTCTTCGTCTGCGGCCGCGCCGGACTTCACTTCAGGTTTTTCGGCGAACGCGGCTGCGAGTTCGGCGACCGACTGGAATCGCTTGCCGGGATTCTTTTCGAGACACTTCCAGATGGCGCGGTCGAGGAAGCCGGGGAGCAGGCGCTCGACCTCGCGCGGCGGAGTGGGCGTTTCGTGGACGTGCTTGTGCATGAAGGCGGCTGGCGTGTCGGCATGGAAAGTGCGGTGGCCGGTGAACATTTCGTAAAGAATCAAGCCCAGCGTGTAGATGTCGCTGCGGGCGTCGGCGGGCTTGCCTTCCGCCTGCTCGGGGCTCATGTACGCCGGCGTGCCAATGAACGCGCCCGCCAGTGTAACGTCCGCTTCAATGGAGCGGGCGATGCCGAAGTCCATCACCTTCACGTTGCCGTCTTTAGTGATGAGGATGTTCTCGGGCTTCAGGTCGCGGTGCACGACACCCTGGGCATGAGCCTCGGCGAGCGCTGAACAGATTTGCCGGAGCCACTCTAACCCCCGACGCAGCGCAACCCCACCAAGACTCTGGAGAACACTGCGCAGACTTTGGCCCTCGATATATTCCATGGATATAGCGGCGGCGGCGCCGAAGCGGCTGAGGTCGTGCACCCGGCAGACGTTCTTGTGAGTGATCTTGCGCGCCAGAAGCAGCTCGGACTTGAAGCGCTCGATTACCGCCGTGTCGGCAGCAATCTCCGGCCTTAGGACTTTCAGAGCAACTACGTCGCTGGTTTCGCGGTCGCGGGCCTTGTAAACGATGCCCATGCCGCCACGCCCCAGTTCTGTCAGGATGTCGTAGCGTTGGCGCAAGGCGCGCAGGAAACCATCGGGGAGGTCCGGCGGCGTTTCTCCAGAAGCCGGAGGAGTCCTCTGCGGCGTGGTCCGCGGGGCGTTCTCGAGCGGCGTCGTCAGGAGTTCGTCCTTTTCCTTGTCGTTGGGCATCGGCAGCTACCGAGGCCTTGCAGGGTCACGGGCCCGTCCGCGGGGGGCGAAGCATAACGCGAAAGCAGCCCCGTATCAAATAATCTTGGCGTCTCCGACTTCAGCGGAAATGAGACCGTGGATTGAGGTCCGTTAAGCTAGTTCTCCCCTGGCTCACCTCTCAACCCGCGCTAGACTGTGCGGTCTTCAAAAGGAGTGAACCATGAGTGAAGACCCCGCCAGAACGGAGGGGACCTCTCCCCACCCGTCTTTTGGGAAACCATCCACTTCACAGCTAGCGTCCGTTTGTTGATCGATACCAGTCAAAGCAAACCAGCACAGGAACCCGCTACATTTTCCACTACATGGGCTACAACGCCGTTTTGATAGGCTGCCTAATTTATTGAAAGTACCGGTAGGCCCGTGGGGACTCGAACCCCAGACCTCTACCGTGTCAATTCTGAAAATGAGGATAGCACGGATGAGCAGCAATAGCGTTCCGAGCAATATTCATGCGGGTTTCATCGCACTGGCGCATCACTTCCGTCAATGCTGCTAACTGCGGCACAATCGTGCTCTTGGGGCTGGTTACGTCACAAAACACGTCACAAAGCGGCTCACTTTTGGGGAGGGATTCCTTGCCGGTGCCTTCTCGGCGCATCCTGCGCCAATTCTGACGTGCTGGCAGCTGTTCTGCAAGATGACGCGGCTGCAAACCCGGCAGAGTTTGGGCGAACGCATATTGCACCTAATCGGCTTGTGCAGTAACTGCACAAGTACCGCTTCAGCTCTGCGCCGAGTTCACGCCTCCATGGGTCATCCCTGCGACCAGATGAGTAGCAGTCCACGGCAGTGATCAGGGAGGCCGTGTAAAACCGGAGGTGAAAGACCTTTGGAGACTGGGCAACTTGCTCCACTGCTGTAAGGGAACGCGTGACGACTTCCTGCGGCTCATCCTGAACATCCATTGCAGAGTTCCGCAAATCGGCTGGCTGCAGCCGTCCATGCCTCTGGGCGAGCCACTCCCTCGTGGCGGGCTGGGGGTTTACGAACAGCGCCGCCTGGGAAGTATGAATGTCGGCTTTGCTGAAACTGGGGGCGACTGAGGATTGGATGGCCGCCAGTCTCCTTGAAGCTTGTTTCCCAGGACCAATCCGGCTTGGGTGCTCAGAAGGGCTGTTCTCGACAGCAATCCTGTCACATCAGCCCGTTGCGGCCACTCGTCCGGTCTGCGACTCTACGACCAATTCGCTACAGGCTGTCGCTGAGTGATTGAGGCCGATTGTTTCCGAGTGGGCAAAGATACGCCCAGAATCGGCAATCACGTGAATCGGCAATCAGCGTAAGCGGTATGCTCCGCTATATGCTAAAGTCCTGTTTATGAGAGTGTTTATCTTGACCCTGCCCCTGATCTTGCTTACGGCTCATGGCGCGTTTGCGCAGAAAGTCGTGGTCGAATTCGACGAGGCCACCGATTTCAGCAAGTACAAGACCTTCGCCATCCGTGACGGCCAGTTGAACAGCAAGAATCCTGCGCTGAACAGCGAACTGGTCAAAAAGCGCATCGACGACGACATCGAACGCGGTCTGACGGCCAAGGGTCTCGTGAGGGTGTCCGAGCGCTCCGATCTTAATGTACGATACCGGCTCGGTTCGGCCCGCAGAACAGAGGTCCAGAGGTACCCTGCCGGATGGCGCGGCCTGGGGACGCGGGTGGTGAGGGTGCCGTACACGGAGGGCACCCTGGTCATCGATTTGCGCGACTCCAGCACTCGCTCCCTGGTCTGGCGCGCCATCGCCAGCGAGGAAAAGAGCGAGGCCACGAGGATCGTAAGCAAACTGGACGACATGGTCAGAAAGTCCTTGAAGAAATATCCACCCAAGTAGCAGAAACGTGCGCCTGGTGGAATCTATGGCGTGCGTGTGATCTTGACAACCGGTCATAGAAGGGTTGGCGACAATCCTGGAGTTGCAGAGTACTGGTCTACACTGCGGTGTCACACAGGGTCTATCTTGGCCGGCGGCCATTTTCCGGGAAGCCGACTTTTCATTCCGAATCCGATCACGACGCAATCGATCAGTGAAAATCATTGGTGGGATAGGGACTTCGCAACAGTTATCCGAGCGGCAGCACGTTTGGGTATGCAAGTTACACAACCAAGCAGATCGCTTCCGAGTAGGCCGTGATCCAAGCATCATTGCTAAGGTCATAAGAGAAGCTGTGACATCTGAGTTGTCATCGTTTTCAGTCCAACGAGGGATGGTTGTGGCTGAGCATCATTGCCTATAACTTGCGCAGCTTGTGGCGGCGTCCGGTGGTCGAGCACCTGTGTGGCAACTATGGCGTGAACCAGCGGCGGGCCTGCCGGGTTGGTCGGCTGAACCGAGGGACGTATCGGTATCGCAGCCACAAGGATCCACGAACCGAATTACGGATGCGCATCCGAGAGATTGCCCAGGCTCGAGTGCGTTACGGATATCGGAAGATCCTCGCACTGCTCAACCGGGAGGGCTGGAAAGTGGGAAGATATCTGGTGTACCGACTCCATAAAGAAGAGGGATTGACGCTCCGGCAGCGGCTGCGACACCGGCGCGGGTGGCGGCTTCGGGGACGCAGGCGGCGACGGCGGGGGTCATGTCGGTGGAGAAGGTTATCGGGTCGGAGACGGGGATGGCCAGGATGCGCACCTCGCGAGGAAACCCGAGGCCAA
>JBEKCQ010000066.1:0-19681 GCA_050014795.1 Terriglobia bacterium
GCGTTCAGGCTCGGGTACTGACTCCTCAGCCAGGCGCGGAACTTAGTGAGCGTCGGCTCTGACCACGATAGGTCAAATGGATCGCCGTAAGCCGTCAACGAAGACTCATCGGCCAGGTACCAAGCCAGCGGCCGGAAGGGTTTGAACTTTTCCATCCCGTTGCGAAGGATGCCGCGAAGCTGCTCGAGCCAAGCGTCGTCGGCGAGGTCGGGATCGCGAACGAGGTATCGCTTGTCGCCGGTTTCCAAGAACTTGTCTTTCTGCTCGAGATACTTCTGCCGGTAGTGCCAATACACGCCGAACCCCGGAGTGCTGACCTCCTTGATCAGTCTGAAATTTCGCTCGGGGTCTTCCACCACGCTGACGCCGGCTTGGCGAAATTGGTCGTCGAGCGTCGGCGTCCACGGCTGGTAGGTAGGCGGTCCGTGCCACGGCATGATGAATTCGTAGGCGCCGAAATCCCGGTCGAGGCTCGCAAAATTCACCCGCACCTGCCTGCGATCGATTTTCCGCTCCCCGTCGGCATCGAGCAGGGTCACACACACCCAGCCGATGTTGGTGGTGTAGTTCCCCACCTCCACCACCGCGCGCGCCGCGGAGGCCTCCCCTGGAGCTGCATTTGACATTTGACGGGCGATCAGCCGGGCTCGATTGTCGAGTAGCTCTACCAGGTGCTTCCCCGGCTTCCCTGCGCGGGTCGTGAAACTCACCTGGAGCTTGTCGCCACGCGTATAGAACTCTCGGTCTGTCGCAATCGAGGTGATCTCATCCGCCTTGGGAATGGCGAACGAGGCGGTGCCCCAATCGTAGTGTTTTCCCTTCGGCTTGCAGGATGACATCTACATAGTGACGGCCGGCGGACAGTCCCACCGGCAGGTCAAGCGTGGCGACGTTCTCTCCCCGCTTGAGTTCGAGCGAGCGCCCGACACTGCCCTCGCGTTCCCCCCATTCGTTCAGGATCTGCGCCATGATTTCTGCGCGCGCGAGCGAGGTGGAATTCTGGAAGTGAACCGAAAGCGTCTTTCGTCCCTCCTCGGGGCCGGCGACGGTCATCGGGAGCAAACTCAGGGTTGGCTCGCGCCCGGCGGCCCAGAGGATCGAGCGGCACAATGAAGAGTAGAAGTATTCCCACCAGCGATTGTCGCGCTGCCCGAAAGTCTTCCAGTCAATCGAGGGCGAAAGGCCGGTATTGACGTAGCCAAAGGCTACGACTCGTCCCTTCCCGAACGTTTTGGTGGCGATAATAGGTTCACCATCGGGGCCCACGGCCAGCGCGGTGGCATCCTTGCCCAGGCGGTAGCGGTAATGTTTCAGGTCGTCGGTGGGGAAGGCTTCAAGCGGCAGGTTGGCGGTGATGAAATGCTCGGCGACCTGCTTCCACGGTCCGGCGGCGATGGCATCCGGCCGAATCTCACGATGACCGCGGCGGTCGAGCCGGTCGGACAGCACCCCGACCAGGGGCGACAGATCCCATAGTTCCTCACCCGGTGAAACCTCGTAATCCGGCGCGAAATCGTTCATGGGACGCTGGGTGGGCGGGTCATCAGGAGCGGGAACTCCTGTCGTGGGATGGATCAGAATCAATCCGGTCCCCTGCTCCACTCGCTTTTTGATTGACTCCCTCACCGACGCCGGTAGTCGGTTCCAACCGTGTAGGCTGGGAAGGACAATCACGTCGTACGCCGTCGCCTTGGCCAGATCCTCTTCCAGATACTTGTAAGCCAGCTTGTAGTTCCTCGCTTCATAGTCCTGGTCCGTGCCGACGGTCCAGGTGTTCACATCCCAGGCTTCGTCGATCATGACCGTGTCGTAGGTCAGGCTCATCCGCTGGGCCAACTCGACGAGCGTCCGGCCCTCGCTCACGCTCGGAACCACCAAAGCCCGCACCGGCGGTCCCGGTGCCGGTTTCCCCCAGGGGACATGCGGGCTGGGAACAGCCAGGGTGAATGGAACGTCAAGCCGCCGGGAGAGTTCCGGGTTAGCCACGGAGACGCTTCGCCAGAAAGCGAGCGAGATGAGAACAGTGGCCAGACCGGAGATAAGCGCTCCGACGGTAATCCACACACGACAGGGGTGCGAAGAGGAAAGCATGGTCCACCTGGGCTTCGAGATTAGCGGGCGCGAGGGATTGGCACTGTGGGTATATCACACTCCCGCGGCCTTCCGATAGCGAGCCATGTGTTCCTGATACTCGCGATTGTCGGGCTGCAGTTGCAGGGCCTGGGTTTGCGCCTTTACAGCTTCGTCGAATTTCCCGTTGGCGTAAAGGGCCTCGGCGAGTGTGTCGATGAATGAGGCCTCCTTCCACTCGGTAAGCATGACCGCGCGCCGCGCGTGCTCGAGAGCCGCGCGAGGATTCCGGAATTGTTGGTCCTCGCTCGTAGCCAACAGCCAGGCCAGGTTATTGTGGGATACAGCGTCGTCCGGCTCGATTCGCAAGGCCGCCTGGTAGTGCTCAATGGCTTCCCGGTAGAGCTTCTGTTCGGCGCACAGGTCCGCCAGCACGCGGTGGCCCTCCGCGCTGCGGGGGGCTTTGCCCAAGACGGCCTCAAACATCTTCTGGGCGTTGGCCAAGTCGCCTTTGCGCCGGTAGGCCAGCGCCAGCCCCAGTTGGGCTCGGGTCGAATCGGGACTCAAGCGGAAGGCTTCTTCGAATTCCCGGATCGCCTCCGGCACTTGACCTTGCTGGAGGTAGAACGAGCCCAGTTCCTCGTGGGGGCGTTCGTCGCGGGGCGCCAGTCGGGACGCTTCCCGAATGCGTTCCAGTGCCCGCTCGCTTTGTCCCGCGGCGCGCAGGCGTGCGCTCTCAGAGAGCAAGCGTACCAACACCCGGGACGTCCGGTAGTGGTGAACCGCCGCCGCCATCGCCAGGGTTACCACAATCAGCGGAACGATTATCGCCGCCTGCGACGGCTCTTCTAGGGGAGTCCCCGGCACCCACTCCAGCCCGGGGGGAGCAATCAAGGCACTCAGCACGATGCCGGTTATCAGGCCTCCCAGGTGTCCCCAATTGTCGATTCCCGCGATGGACTTGCCGAGAATCAGGTTTATGACAATGAGAGGGAGAATGCCCCCGCCAAAAGACCTCCGCCAGCGCCGCGGGACGGCGGCCCGATGCAGGTAGCCCGTGGTCAGCATCGCGCCGGCGATGCCGAAGATCGCCCCGGAGGCTCCGGCCGCAACGCTGGAGGACAACGTCATCGAAAGGAATGAACTGCCCACGCCGCAGGCTACATAAAGGAGAGTAAAGCGGCCGTAGCCATAAACGCTCTCCAGAATGCGGCCCAGAATGATGAGCGCGGCAGTGTTGAGGAGTAGATGCACAAAGCCGATGTGCAGGAACATCGGCATCACGAGCCGCCAGTATTCGCCGCGGCGAATGTAGGGACCATAGGAAGCCCCGAAACTCAGAAGCACGTCGGGATTCTTGGAACCCCCCGAGAGTTCCATCAGGAGGAAGATCAGGACGTTCAGTCCCAGGAGGATGAAGGTGGCGACAGGAAGGTATCGGCGCCGGATGACGAAGGGCTCCGGCGGCGCACTCGTGATGATAATAGGCTGATCCGACATGTTAAGGGCCGTGACGAGTGACGAGTGAAAAGTGACGAGTCACAAGCAACATAGATTGCGCACTTGACTCGTCACTGGTCACTCGTCCCTTGCCACTATTTCGAAATAGCTTTCACCGGCGCAACTCCGGCAAAGGACGCGGCCTTCCACTCGCCGCTCCCGCCCGTCGTTGACCCCTTCGCCGCATTGCTCGCAGGTGACGCGCGAGCGTGGCCGCCCCGGCACATCCTCGGGCTTCAGTTTGACCTTCACCCAGTGCACCGCAAACAGATCCGCGTCGTCCATGACTTTGTAGGCTGCAAGTTGTTGCTGGCGCGGATCGGCCAACTCCGGGAACATTCCCCTGGCCTTGGCGCGCGCATCGTCCCGACCTGCAACGCGTACCGCCCGATGAGTTTCGAGATCCACAAACGTGGCCGCCAGCTTACCGTAGTCCAGAAGCTTCAGCGAGCGCTTCCCCAGACGGCAACCAGTCACCAAACTCACCGCGTCCGTGGCGCAGCGGTCGATCTCGACGAAAGTAAGGAGCCGCTTGCGCTGCTGGACGGGCTCATCGATTCCCAGCTTTCTCAATCCCAGCATTGCCATGCGCACGCCCAATACCTGACCGGGACACACGTGGCCATGGTCTTGAGCCGCAAGGAGAAGATATTCTTCGAGAGATTTCATACGGCCCCTGCCGGCCCCGCCCCCGGCGCGAGCCCATCCCAGTAGGCCGTCAGGCGCGGTTCGGGCTCCGCAAGAACAAACTCTACCGACACCGGGAATCGCGCCACTACCGGCTTCCAGTCCACCAGAAAGGGTCGATAACGCCAGTGCTTCTTCACGGTCTTGACGGCGGCGCTCCTCAACGCTTTCGGCCCAGCCACCGGCCTTACGTCGCAGATAACTCCCTGGCGATCCACGGTGACGAGCAACGCGACCTTGCGCACGCGGGCCAGGGCGGGCACAGGAGCCGGAAGCACAGGGTCTCTCTTGGCCAGTAAATGTGTCTCCGCCGTCCGCTCATCCATTAACATGGCTGGCGTCTCGGAACACCCAGAGGCCCTCAGACGAGGAACCCCCACGATCAATGAGGCACCGCACAGGCCGACCAGTGTCCTGCGCCAAGCGGGACTGCAATTGCGGTACGCGATCCTGCAAAACCAAAAGGTTTCCAAACCCTGCTCTCAACTGTGCATTCGGTGAATTATACCACCCATCCGCGGCGAGCCTTGCGAACAGTCGTCGTTCGGGTCCACGCCTCAGAAGGTGAGGCGGAAGGCGGGTCGGCGAGAATCGAGGCGCTTGAGGCCCGCGGCCCAGGCTTCCTCCAGTGCCTTCTCGTACTCGGACGGCGACACGCGGCGATTGATTTCCGCGTGTTCACTGCGCGAGACCTTGCCCGCCGGATAATACTGTGGCATCACGTTGACGTAGGTGTTGGGCGAAAGCTCCTGAGCGATCCAGCGCATCACTTCGCGCGTGCCCGCGACGTTGCCGGGCATCACCAGGTGCCGGAGGAGCAATCCCCGTTTCGCCACCCCGCGCTCATCCATCACCAAGTCTCCCACCTGACGGTGCATTTCCTTGATGGTGCGCCGTGCTACCTCCGGATAATCAGGAGCCCGGGAATACTTCCGGGCGGACTCGCGGTCCCAGTATTTGAAGTCGGGCATGTAGATGTCCACGACGCCGTCCATGAGCTCGAGACTTTCCATCGCATCATAGGCGCTGGTGTTGTACACGATGGGCAGCCGCAGCCCGCGCTCGATGGCCAGCGGCAGCGCCTCGACGAGCTGCGGAACCACGTGCTCCGGAGTGACGAAGTTGATGTTGTGGCAGCCGTCCCCCTGAAGCTCGAGCATCATGCGGGCCAGTTTTTCGGGCGGCGTGGGCGTGCCACGGAGCTGCCAGCTAAGGTCGAAGTTCTGGCAGAAAACGCAGCGCAGATTGCAGCCGCAGATGAAAATCGTGCCGGAACCTCTCGCGCCGCGCAGGCAGTCCTCTTCGCCGAGATGGGCGCCGTAGCTGGAGACCCAAGCATAACGCCCCGTCCGGCACACCCCGAACTTGTCGGCCCGGCGGTTGACACGACACTGGCGCGGACAAGCGGTGCACGATTCAAGCCGCCGGAGCGCCTGCCCCACGCGCCGTTCGAGTTCGCCGCTTTGGTAGAGGCGAAGGTAAGCCGGCTCGAATTCGGAGGGTCCATGGCGGGTCGTTGCCGACATAGGGAGCGCCCTGCCCGCGAATTATAGAACACCACCACCTGTCGTTGCAGGGGCGTTGGCCCTTCCGAGCGGTTTGACACGTAGGTGTTGAAAGCATAGAGTGTGCCCCAGCGGTTCACTGAGAACGGCCCATTTTTCGCCCGAAAGGGAGGTCCACGATGGAAAAGTACATACTCCGATGGAGCTACTGGTTGGGTGTAATCTCCTTTGGCATTGCCCTGGTGTGGCGAGTGGTGATGGTTTCCGTGGGGCGCACTTTGGAGCTGAGGGGGCTTACTGTCATGAGCGCGTACAAGTCGGGCCTGATGCTCGTGTTGATCGCCCTCGCCACCACTGGCTACCTCTGGTTCAAAGCACAGAAGCAGTAGCCGGGCCACCCCGCTGATGGGGCGGGAACGTCTAGTAGAAAAAGTGAAGGATCCCGCGCGCCGCGAGACTGATGACAATGGCCAACAGCAGGAGGGCCGTCGCGGCGGCGGCGGTGAGTTTGCGGCCCACCTCTCGGACCATCGAGACCAAGGTGGCCAGACACGGAAGGTAGAAGGTCACGAACAGAGTGAAAATGATGATCTGGGCTGACGTCATGAGGGAATGAACGTCGGTCGTTCCCAGCGCTTGCATCAGCATCAACAGCGAGAGTTCTTTACGCAGCACACCGAAGATCAGTGTGAGGCCTACCGCCGCGGGCAATCCCAGCAATGCCGTGAGTGGCGAAAGCGCGGCATTGATCACCGACTGCCATCCATAGAACTCGATCAACCCCAGGACCGCGCTACCCACGACTAAGAGAGGAAGCGCCACCGCAACAAACTCGCGCAACCTCCACCATGTCTTCAGAACCACCACCCGCAGGGCAGGATGGTGATAGGGCGGGACCTCCATGAGCATGCCGGGAGCAATCTCCGGCCAGATCTTTGTCAGAATGTTTCCGGCCAAGGCGATGACGGCTAGGTTCAGGACGTAGATGCCCAAGGCCCAATAGGCACCCAGGTAGAAACCCACTAGCGCCATGATCACGGTCATGCGCGCCGAACAGGGAACGAGGACGGCCAGGAACGCGGCCACAAACCGGTCCCGCCGGGAAGTGAGGATGCGCGTCGCCATCACCGCCGGCACACTACAGCCGTAACCAAGGAGTATGGGGATGGTGGCGGTGCCGTGCAGGCCCAAGCGGTGCATCACCGCGTCCATCAGGTAGCCCACGCGCGCGAGATACCCGGCGTCCTCCAGAACAGACAAGCCGACCAGAAACGGCAGTAGGTAAGGCAGCACGATGGCAAAGGCGCCCGCGGTGCCCAGCAAGGCTCCCTTTGCCACCGCGAAGCCCAGGCTCGACGGTGCAAGGAGATGGCCCAGATGCGCAATAAGCCCGTCGAACGCTGCCAGGATGTGTGCCTCTCCCAGCTTCCCTACATCGAAAACCAGCCGGAAGAATCCCAGGAAAATGAGAGTCAGGAAGACATACCCCCAGACTGGATGCATCAGGACACGGTCTACTTGCTCGCGCCAGTCCGGGCGCGGCCTTCTCACCTGGGCCACGCGTTCAAACAGGTTCAGGCAGGCCGAATGCCGTGCCGCGGAGATGACTACATCGGCCGGCTGCCCCAGATGCATTGCCACCTGCCTCTGGGCACTCTCAGCCGCCTTGGCAGTAGCCGAATCGAGTTGAGCTACCCGCTGCGGGTCGCTTTGCAGGAGCTGAAGCGCCCGAAACCGCAGGCCGGGAAGTCTCGCGGCATCCTTGGCCGTGGTCTCCCCCGAAGGCGTGGCAGCATCGAGCTGGTCGGTCTCCCCGGCCTCCGGGGGCAAGCCGTGGGAGGCGTGGCCAGCGTGGCCGCCTGCGCCCAGTGCCTCGGCTAGCCCCTGAATCGTCGCCTCGACTTCGGGCGCATAGGGAAAGGCACGAGGCGAGCTCGAAGGTCGCTTCCGATGGAGCCTGATGGCCATGCGGAAAGTCTCGAGTATGCCCTGCCCCCGCGTGGCGATCGTCTCCACCACGGGCACCCCGAGCGCGTCCGCCAGCGCCGGGACGTCAATAACTATGCCCTTGCGCACCGCCTCGTCCATCATGTTGAGGCACACCACAAGCCGCGCTTCGAGTTCCAGTAGCTCCAGGGTAAGTTCCAGGCTGCGGGCCAGTTGCGAGGCGTCGACGACATTGACTACCACGTCCCCATCGCCCGCGAGAAGGAATTCGCGGCTGCAAGTCTCAGCCGGATTGGCGGGATGTAGAGAGTAGAGCCCAGGTAGGTCCACGAGGTCGATGACATCGCCATTCACGCGTGCCCGACCTCGCGTATACTCAACCGTTGTTCCGGCGAAATTCGAGGTCAGCGAGCGATAGCCCGCCACCGCATTGAACAGGGTGCTCTTCCCTGAGTTCGGCTGACCGACAAGAGCTATTTTCACAGGATGACTTCGACTTGGATCTTCTCTGCCAGTTGCCTGCCAACTGCAACTCTGCCGCCGCGATTCTCAATCACCAGCGGACCCCCAAAAGGTGCCCTGTGGACGACAAAAACTACGTCACCAACATGCAGTCCCATCTGGTTGAGATTCCGTCGGACTCCCCAACCGCCTGAAATTGAAAGAACTCTTAGGGTTACGTGCCGTTTGGCCCGGTAGAGACTGAGAGGTGGATCAGACTCCATCTTGTCGCTCATCACCATGTTCCGCTCGCAATATCGCCTCCAAACCTGGGCAAAGCACGCAACCTGAGTCTAGAACGAAAAGTAGTATATTGCAAATGATTTGCATATTACTTAAGTCACAGGTCCAACCTAAAGGCCCTCTTCCGCAAGGTCAAGGTGCGAGTGACCCCTCACCTGGCAGACACCAGCTGGGCTCTCAGACCGGGCACAACAGCATCGGCGGGAGACTTACATAGCTGCAACAGAACAAGGACTCCCCTACAGGTCGGTGCTCATGGAGGGCTGCCGCAATGCCCATTTACTTCCTGCGTGGGTAGCGGGCTTCGGTGCTTCTCAGACACGGGCCAGCGAAGCCATGCGAATGATGCCGCTCAAGGAAGGTGGCGTCTGCAGGCCCAGTGCTGTAAAATCATTGATGGCAAAGGTAATCAAAGAGACCGGGTGCCCCGGAGGGACGCGTTATCGCCCCAGGAGACTCACCTTCAACACGGACAGTTACAAACACGCGGTTTCGCTCACCCTCGAGGTAACCCAAGAGACTCCGTAGTGCTCGAACCAGATTGGTACAAGTGTTGGACGGGACAGAGGGGCCTTCGCCGTCCCCTCGCGTCGTGCGCCAACGAGGGCAGAGCCTGTGTAGATCTGCTGCGGTGCGCGCACCATCAGGCGGCTTAAGCATGAGGGAATCCTGGTGTCTCCTGTTACGTTCTTGCCTGCTGTATGCGGGGGCTTTTCTCCTCGCTGCTGGGCAAGCTCCCGAGGGGCGGACTGTACCTCCAAATCAAGTTGCAGGTCCCAGCATCAAGGTTGTGGCCCCTTCCGTTGTGGGCGACGTCATCGTGACTGACAGGAAAGGACGCCACATGGGGGGCCTCAGATCGGAAGATTTCAGAGTCTACGAAAACGACGCCCCGCAGAACATCGTCACGTTCGTGCCCCCCGCTGGCGCACAGCCCGCAGGAGCAGGTGTTATCCCGCCACAATCTGGGTCCGCCCCCCAGGCGGAAGGCGCCAGGGACACAAGACCGCCCCCTACGAAGCCACAAAACGAAGCCCAGGAGATCGCCAACAGCCGGTTCATCACCATCGTGATGGACCTGGGCGACCTGCAGCCCAAGAGCATAAAAGGCGCTGTGGATGCCGCGATTCGGTATGTGGAGAAATACGTGGCAGCGGAGGACTTCGTCGCAATGTACTGGGTGGACGAAAGCCTACATCTCGCCCAAGCCTTCACACATGACAAGCAGGCGGTTGTTGCTGTAATAAGGCAGTTCGGACACCGCATCCCGAGAGGGACGCTCACGCGGCAGGCGTATATCCAGACCAAAGAGCAGATCGACCAGCTCCGAACGGAGATGGTTGGACTTGAAGCGGCCTCCTCTAATGCTGATGTTGCAGCTTCTTGTTTCAGCAAACAAAATCGTTACAAATGTATGCAGTTCGTGACGCTCCACCAATTCCTGTGGTCACAAAGCACCCTTCAGGCAAAGGCCGTGTTAACAGCGCTTCGGGCGATCACGCTGGCTTATGGAGAGATTCCGGGCCGTAAGAACGTCGTGGTTTTTTCGGAGGGGTTTTTGCATTCCCCCGATGCTAAGACACAAATGGCGGCAGTAATTGATGCTGCGAATCGGGCGAACGTGGCCTTCTATGTGATCGACTCATCGGGTCTGGCGGCAGAGTATGGAGCCCAAAGCCAGTCGGCAGAGCCGACGGTGAACGAGGAAATGTACACGATGTCTTTGTGGGAGGCGGCGGGAACGAGGTCGGCCCACCTCGACGAGTTCGACTGGGCGAAGCACTTGGGAACGAACATCATGTACGACGACCTCGGGCAAGTTGCGGCCGCTACGGGTGGCCTGCTCATGAAGAACCAAAACGACCTCTTGGCGGGCTTGGCGGCGGTGGACCGCGATTTGCGCGAATTCTATACGCTGGTCTATCAGCCGACGAACAAAACCTACGATGGCTCGTTCCGCAGGATCAAAGTGGAAGTCCTCAAGCCCGGCCTGCGCGTCCGCCACCGGCTCGGGTACTGGGCGATTCCGCCGGGGCAGGAGACGCTGATGACGCCCGCGGCGGCGCAATTGCTGGCGGGCGTCCAGAACGGTTCGCTCCAGCCCGCCTTCGCTCCCCAAGTCAACGCCGCATTGTTACTGGCCCCCAGCGGCGAGCTCGCTGCGCCCGTGCGCGTCTCCCTACCCACCGATTCCGTGAAGTTTGAGAAAGACCCGAGCAAGGACATCTACCGCTCCGGCGTCACCGTCGTGCTCGTGGCGTATGACACCGAGCGCCGCATTGTGGGCGTCCACCAGCGCTTTCTCAACCTCCAGTTCGATGAGAAGCGTTGGCAGGAGTTTCGCAAAACCGACTCGCTCGACATCGTGGCGCGCCTCGCCATTCCCAAGCTGGAATCGCTGAGCATTGAGGCGATTTTGCAGTTCGCGAGCGGCACGGTGGCAAAAGGCTTTCGCGACATCCCGATCGTTGCCAGTGACTCCTCACCGCGGTTGACCAGCCTGCTCCTCACAAACCGCATCGAACCCGCCGGCGGCCCGGCTGATCCCTCAGACCCTCTGCGCGGGCCGAACTATGAGCTCTTTCTTCCCGCCCAGCCGGGCTTTAGGTCTTCAGACAAGCTCACTGTGTACTTCGGGATTCTGGACGCGACTCTCGACCCGGCGAGCCAGCGGGCTCGGCTGCAGCTTTCCTTCGCCATCCTGAAAGATGGCAAGCCCGCGATGGCGCTCCCGGCGGAGCAGGCTGAGGGTGCACCACGTCAAAACCGGTTGGTCGTTGTAAAGCAGTTTGACCTGAGTCGCCTTCCCCTTGGCCAGTACACGCTTGAGGTGAGCGCTGAAGATCCCGTAACGCACAAGCTCGCCCACCAGACCGCCGGGTTCGTGATCGGTTGACCACAAGTATAGACTGCCGTCAGGCACAACACCGGACACCAAGTCAACACCCGGCATCATTTGAATCACTGAATGCGAGCCGAAGCGAACCCCGGTGAAAGGTTACCTCCGCCGGCGGGGATGCCGCGCTTCGACCGCGGTCCGCATGCCGCCGCGCGTCGAGAACTCGCCGCGAACCACCATCCACTTGGGGCGACAGGTGCGGACGGCATCATCCAGAATGCGGTTGACGGCGTTCTCATAGAAGATGCCAAGGTTGCGGTAAGCGAGGATGTAATACTTGAGCGACTTGAGCTCCAAACACCGCCTGGCCGGTAAGTAGTGGATCGTGATCGTCCCGAAATCGGGCAGGCCGGTCCGGGGGCAGATGGACGTGTATTCGGGGATGGTGATGGTGATCTCGTAGCCCGCATACTGGTTGGGCCAGGTCTCAATGGCGGGCAGTTTCGCACCAATTCCCCCCCGTGAGTGTCCGGAATCGAACAGTGGTGAGCGGCGTTTCGCGGGCATCGTTGTCCTCCCCGCTCGATAGCATAAACCAAAATGCCCGTTCGATGTAAGGCCAACTGTGCTTGCCAGACCTCTATCCAGAGAGTTTGAGGTAGGCTAACTATACCTATGGCAACTCGACTTTGAAGCAGATTTGAGAATGTAAGCCGTTTGATTACAACAAAATAGGAAAAGACTTGACAAGGCATCACTCAAGATTTATTATAATCTTGGACTAACGTAGAGCATGTAACTCAACGCGATGTCGCGCCAGGCGCACCAGCACGGACCTGGCCAGGAGGGAGCAGGAATGGGCAAGATCATCGGAATTGACCTTGGCACGACCAACTCAGTGGTGGCGGTGATGGAAGGGGGCGAACCCTCCGTCATCACCAACCCCGAGGGGGGGCGGACCACGCCCTCGGTGGTGGCCTTCACCAAGACTGGGGAACGCCTGGCGGGCCAAGTGGCGAAGCGGCAGGCGATCACCAATCCGGACAACACCGTTTACTCTATCAAGCGCTTCATGGGGCGGCGCTTCGACGAGGTACAGAGCGAAATCAGGACCGTGCCCTTCAAGGTTATCGCTGGACCTCATGGCGACGCACGAGTCGTAGCCCAAGGGAAGGAGTACACCCCTCCTGAAATCTCCGCCATAATCCTCCAAAAGATGAAGGATGCAGCCGAGCAGTACCTGGGCGAGAAGATCACCCAGGCCGTCATCACCACGCCGGCCTACTTCAACGACAGCCAGCGTCAGGCGACGAAGGACGCCGGGAAGATTGCCGGCCTGGAAGTGCTGCGCATCGTGAACGAGCCCACGGCGGCAGCTTTGGCCTACGGGCTTGACAAGAAGAAGGATGAGACCATCGCCGTCTACGACTTCGGCGGCGGCACGTTCGACATCTCGATTCTCGAAGTCGGCGAGGGCGTGGTGGAAGTGAAATCCACCAACGGCGACACGCACCTGGGCGGCGACGACATCGACAAGCGCCTCATGGACTGGATTGTGGACGAGTTCAAGAAGGAGGAAGGCATCGACCTCTCCAAGGACCGCATGGCGCTGCAACGGCTCAAAGAGGCGGCGGAAAAGGCCAAGTGCGAGCTCTCGACCGTGATGGAAACCGAAATCAATCTGCCCTTCATTACGGCGGATGCCACGGGTCCGAAGCACCTGTTGAAGAAACTGACCCGGGCGCGGTTTGAGCAGATGTGCGAGGACATCTTCCAGCGCTCGGTGGGGCCAGTGAAGCAGGCCCTGTCCGACGCCGGCGTCGGACTCGAAAAGATCGACGAGGTGGTCCTGGTGGGGGGCTCCACGCGCATCCCGCGTGTCCAGCAAATCGTGCGCGACCTGTTCAACGGCAAAGAGCCGCACAAGGGCGTGAACCCGGACGAAGTCGTAGCTGTGGGCGCGGCGGTCCAGGCGGGCGTGCTGGGGGGCGAGGTCAAGGACCTGCTCCTGCTCGACGTGACCCCGCTCACCTTAGGCGTCGAAACCCTGGGCGGCGTGATGACCCCGTTGATCCAGCGGAACACCACCATTCCGACCCGGAAGAATGAGGTTTTCTCTACGGCCGCAGACAATCAGACCTCGGTAGAGATTCACGTCTTGCAGGGGGAGCGTCCGATGGCCCGAGACAACCGGACGCTGGGCAAATTCCACTTGGTGGGCATCCCCCTAGCGCCGCGGGGCATTCCGCAAATCGAGGTCACGTTCGATATCGATGCCAACGGCATCCTCAATGTGTCGGCCAAAGACAAGGGTACTGGCAACGAGCAGAGGATCACCATTACCTCCTCGAGCGGCCTCTCCAAGGACGAAGTGGAGCGCATGACCAAAGAAGGCGAGCTCCACGCCGACGAAGACCGTCAGCACCAAGAAGAAGTGGAAGTGAAGAACCGAGCAGACTCGCTGGTTTACTCGGTCGAGAAAATGCTGAAGGAGCACCGGGACAAAATCTCTGACACTGACGCCCGCAACATCGAATCGGCCGTAGAGGAGGCCAAGAAAGCCATCCAGGATGGCGACGTCTCCAAGATCAGTGCGGCAGTCGAGCATCTAACCACCACTTCGCACAAACTGGCGGAGGCCATGTACAAGCAGGCTGCGACCTCGCCCCCAGCCCCCGAGGCCGAACCTGCCGCACCGCATGCCGGCGGCACTCGGAGCAAATCGAAGGGCGACGGCGAGGTGATTGACGCGGAAGTGGTGGATGACGATAAGAAGAAGAGCTAGGGAATAGGGGACAGGTCGTCGCGGCGGCCTTCAGGCCGGGACCGTGATGCCTGGGTGGAGCCGACCGCAACGCGGAGAACTAGGGTGGAACAACGAACCCAGGTGGGAATCGAATGCCCGCAATGCCATTGGCGGCAGTTCATGGAAATCGAAGTCGATTCACAACTTCTGAAATCTCCTCTTGCCTTGGAGATTAGGCACCATCTCGAAGAATGGGTGAAGTCTCGTTGCCCCGACCACCTGGGTGCGACGGTGGAGCACAGCAAGAACTGAGGAGTCCGCGGGAGAGATGTCAGCAGCCGGTAACAGTGAGTGACCGCCATGCCCGTCGGGACACACAAGGACTACTACAAGACGCTGGGTGTGGATCGCCGGGCGAAGCCCGAGCAGATCCGCAAGGCGTACCGACGCCTGGCACGCAAGCATCATCCGGACCTGAACCCGGGCAACAAGGCAGCCGAGGAGAAGTTCAAGGAAATCCAAGAAGCCTACGAGGTTCTGAGCGACGAAAAGAAGCGGAATATCTACGACCAATACGGCTTCTACGCTGACAACCTCCCACCCGGCGGCTACGGACCAGCCAGCACGGCGGAGGCGGGCGCGCCGGGCTTCGACTTCTCGGGGTTCGATTTCTCCGACTATGCGCCAGAAGCAGAAAGAGGCGGCTTTGGCGCTTCCTTCCGAGATCTCTTCTCCCAGCTCTTTTCCCGTCGGCGGGAAGAAGAGGCGGAGCGACCGGGTTCCGAACGCGGGGGCGATATCGAACACCACATGCACTTGGGGTTCTGGGACGCCATTCGAGGCACCCAGGTCCGCGTCACGGTGGGACGCAACGAGGCCTGTGGGACGTGTGCGGGAACGGGAGCGGCTGGCGGCGCGCCGGTCACTTGTACGGCTTGCGGTGGCTCGGGCAAGACGACGCAGCAAGCGGGCGTCATGCGCTTCTCTCTGACTTGTCCGCAGTGCGGCGGAAGCGGCAAGCAGCGTCGGCGCTGCGCGGCGTGCGGAGGGGCGGGCCACCTTCGCCGGCCCGAGACATTCGACGTCCGGATTCCGCCGGGCGTGGACACCGGCTCGCGCGTCCGCGTCCCAGGAAAAGGCAATGCCGGGCCGGGTGGCGGGCCGCCGGGTGACCTCTTCATCGTTACCGACGTGGAGTCGCACCCGCTCTTCGAGCGCAAGGGCGACAACATCTACGTTAAGGTTCCCGTCACCATCACGGAAGCCGCCCTGGGGGCCAAAGTGGAAGTCCCGACCATCGATGGGCCAGCCACCATCAAGATTCCTCCTGGCACGCAGAGCGGCCAGAAGCTGCGGCTACGGGGCAAAGGAGCGCCATCGCTGCGGGGCAACATCCGTGGCGACCAGTTTGTGGAGGTACAGGTGGTGGTGCCACGCGTCGCAGACGAGAGAACCAAAGAGATCCTGCGCGAGTTGGCTCATCTGAACCCGGAAGACCCGCGCCGGGACCTGAAGGGAAAGTGACGAGACAAGGAGTCACAGGACAGAAGTCAGCATAACGCGTACGCTGACGGCTGATAGCTGAGAGCTCAAGTCATGCCTCGTGGACGCAAAACCCGCGGTAAGGCCGGCTACATGATCAGCGCGGTGGCGGAGATGTACAACATCCACCCACAGACGCTTCGGCTCTATGAGCGCGAGGGCCTGCTGGGGCCGTCGCGCAGCGACGGCAACACGCGCCTTTACACTCAGCAGGATCTCGAACAACTGGAGACCATCCTCAACCTGACGCGCGACCTGGGCGTGAACCTGGCCGGCGTGGAAATCATCCTTAACATGCGTCAGCGCATGGAGGAAATGCAGAAGGAAATGCAGGCCTTCGTTGAGTTTGTTCGCCGGGAGATGCTGGGCCGCTCGGCGGAAGCTGAGGACCGAATTCAGAACGCGCTGGTGCGTGTCGCGCCGCCCCGCCTGATCCGCACGAAGAAAAACGATGAACGATGAAGGATAAATCCGCCCCCTCCGCGTGGCGCGTTCATCATCCGTCGTTCAGCATTCATCATTTTCTCTCCCGCAAAGCACCTCACCTGATTTAGAATCCCTCCGGGTATCACCATGGCCAGAGCAGACTGCCCTCATTGCGAAGGTACGGGCTGGAAGCCCATCGAAGCGGACGGCGTCCGCCGCGTGGTGCGCTGCGACTGTCGCGTCGCGGAGCAGGCCACGCAGCTGATTGAGCTGGCGCGCATTCCCCGGCGCTACGAGCACTGCGCTTTTGAGAACTTCGACCTCCGCAAAGACCCGAAGACGGGCGAGGTCAATCCCAGCCTGCGCGCGGCCCGGTTCAACGCCGAGCGCTTCGTGGAGGAATACCCCACGGACTTCGGGCTGCTGTTTGGTGGGCCCACGGGCGTTGGCAAGACTCACCTGGCGGTGGCGGTGCTGCGGGAATTGATGCTGCAGAAAGGCGTGGAGTGCCTGTTCTACGACTTCCGCGACCTCTTGAAAGAAATCCAGGACAGCTACAATCCCGTTTCCCAAACCTCCGAGCTGCGGGTCCTCCAGCCCGTGCTCGACGTCGAGGTTCTGCTGCTCGACGAGCTGGCCGCATCGAACCCCAGCGATTGGGTGAGGGAAACCCTGGCGTACATTATCAACTCGCGTTACAACCAGAAGAAGGTCACGCTGATTACCACCACGCTGCCCTTCGGTGAAACCGCCAGCCGGCGCGAGGTTCGCGCGCCTTCGGGAGAAGCGCTTCCCGACATTGAGCGCACTCTTAACCAGCTCGGTACAACGCTGCGTTCGCGGCTTTATGAGATGTGCAAGCTGGTGGAGATGAACTCCGACGACTACCGCAAGGCCATCAAGCAAGCCGGCTACCGCTTCCACATCGAGTAGGCCGAATTCCTCATTGTTCTCGCCCTTCTCGTTTTCCCAGTTCTTTCTGAGTTGGCGTGGGTCACGACGCGCCACAGCATCAGCGGCTTGATCCAGGCCTGAGGGCAGGGCGACACTGAACCCACCGGTCTTCTGTCCGGCCGCGCTGGCCCTCTCGGCGGCGCCTGTCATCGCGGGAAACAGCGACGGCAACGCGACAGGTGGTCGGCAGTGGGGACGCCGCGGCTCCAGTGGCGGGATAAACCTGCCGCTACAGTACGTTGACTTCCGTTTCAAGCAAACGGTAGAATGGGCCTTCCCTTGCAAGGCTGCGTCGGGGAGTTGGGGAGGAGGCTTAGGGAATGTCTTTGGACGAGAACCGCAGTTCCTCGCTGGAAGCGGGGACGGCGGAAGAGCAACCTATCGAACCAACGGAACCTAATCCCGACCAACCGGAATCCGGCGAAATCGTGCAGCTCATGGACACTATGGAGGCGGTCTCCACCATCGCCCAGGGCGAGACCGTCCGGGCCACGGTGATCAAGCTGACGGACACCGAAGTGATCGTTGACGTGGGCCTGAAGTGCGAGGGAGCGATCCCGCGCAGCGAGTTTCTGACGGCGGACGGTCAGTTAACCGTGGCGCCCGGCGACACGGTGGATGTTTTCATCGAGCAGTACAACGAGGAAGAAGGCACCGTCTCGATTTCCTATCAGAAGGCCTTCCGCCGCAAGGTGTGGGAAGACATTGAGCAGGCGTTTCAGCAGCAGACGACCGTGCAAGGCCGGGTCGTGGAGCGCATCAAGGGCGGCTTGACCGTGGACATCGGGATCCAAGCGTTCCTTCCGGGCTCGCACGCTGACCTGCGTCCGCATTTCAACCTCGACTCGCTGGTGGGCCAGGAGATTCCCTGCAAGGTCATCAAGCTCAGCCGCAAGCGCAGCAACGCGGTCGTCAGCCGCCGCCTGGCGCTGGAAGAGGAACGGATGCAGCGCAAGGCGCGGCTGCTCGAACTGCTCCAGGAGGGGGCCGTGCTGGAGGGCCGAGTCAAGAACTTGACCGACTACGGCGCCTTCGTGGACTTGGGCGGCATGGACGGTTTGCTCCATATCACGGACTTGTCGTGGGGGCGGGTTGGGCACCCGTCGGAAGTGGTGCAAGCTGGGCAGGAGCTCAAGGTCAAGGTGCTGAAGTACGATCCGGAAAAAGAGCGGGTCTCGCTGGGCTTGAAGCAGCTCTCCCCCGACCCCTGGGAGCATGTACCCTCCACCTACCGTCTGGGCGATCGCGTAAAGGGCCGGGTGGTCGGCATCGTGGATTACGGGGTCTTTGTGGAATTGGAGCCGGGCGTCGAAGGATTGATTCACATTTCGGAGATGACTTGGAGCAAGAGGCTCAAACATCCGTCCAAACTCGTCAAGCCGGGCGAGTGGGTGGACGCGTCGGTGCTGGAGGTCAACGCCGGCCAACGGCGCATTTCGCTCAGCTTGAAGCATACCCTGCCGGACCCCTGGACCAGCCTCGCCGAGCGTTATTCCGTGGGCATGGTAGTGGAAGGCCGGGTGCGAAACCTCACGGAATTCGGAGCCTTTGTCGAGATTGAAGAGGGCGTGGACGGTCTGATCCATCTCTCCAACCTTTCCTGGAGCAAGGACATCAAGCACCCCTCCGAAGTGCTGAAGAAAGGCCAGCGGGTGGAGGCGATCATCTTGAATCTGGACCCTGCCAAGCGCCGCCTATCACTGGGACTGAAACAGCTTCAGCCGGACAACTGGGAGGATTTCTGCACTCGGACTCAGGCAGGCGATATCGTGAGGGGCCGGGTTTCGCGCATGGCGTCGTTCGGCGCGTTCGTGGAGATTGAAGAGGGCGTCGAAGGCCTCTGCCACATTTCCGAGGTGGACGAAGACCACAGTGGCCACGCCTCGGAACGACTCCAGGTGGGACGCGAGTTGAATTTCCGTGTGCTGCGGTTGAACCCCGCCGAGAAGAGAATCGGCCTGAGCGTGAAAGGCGTAGACCAGGAGTCCCCTCCGCCCGAGTCCGAGGAAACGGGCGCGGAAACCTCGGCGGCCGTTATCGAGCCGTCTTCACCGCCTCCTGCGCCGAAGGCCGAAGCCTAGAGCGCGTCACACGGAGGACCCAGGACGTGCGACAGCGGAAGGCTATCTCAAGCTAACGGGCCCATACTCAGAGGAAGAGAATCTGGTACCGGGAGTGAACCATGACGAAGGCTGACTTGATCGAAGATGTGTCGCGGGCAGTCGAGATGAGCCGCAAGGACTCCGAGGTTATCGTCGAAACCATTTTTGACAGTATTGTGAAATCGCTGCGCACGGGCGACAAGATCGAGATCCGCGGCTTTGGGAGTTTTCGCACCCGCCAGCGCAAGTCCCGGATTGGCCGCAATCCCAAGACCGGGGCGCGCGTGGATGTCCCGGCCAAGAAGATCCCGTTCTTCAAGCCCAGCAAGGAATTGAAGGACCTCGTCAACAGTGGCGCGGCCCCGGAGGCTGCCGCGGCCGCCCCGGCTCCGGAGACGCCCCCGCCCCCGGAAACCCCGCCGGCATCTAGCTGAGAACCGCCGTCTGTCGGGGCGGTCTATGACCGCCGTGGTTGATGATCAGTGCCTGCGGCGCTCACAAAGCGCCGCTACAGCGGCAGCAGGTCTATGGACACCTTGTGGAGTCCCTGGCGATTTCGCTACGTCACTGAGGCGGGGAAAACTGACCGCTGCATCTTCTGCGAGAAGGCCGCCGGAGT
>JBEKCQ010000067.1:0-18921 GCA_050014795.1 Terriglobia bacterium
GTTTGGGAGTTGACTTGAGCCAGTGCGGTCAGGCTCAATGCGAATGAGAGTATTAACAACAGTCTTATCTTCAAGGTACCTCCTTGTGGCAGGTGTCTGCCGTATCGCGCCGGGATTTCCATCGTGCCGCGCCGCCGATCAGGCCTGAGGCGAGGAGAAGGACGGTCGAGGGCTCGGGAACGGGCACGCCGCCGCCTGAATCGGGGTCTTTGCGGTCCAGGAAGGCCTTTACGGGCGTGCGAATAGTGCGCTCATCGTCGACGACCAAAATCTTTTCGCTTTGCTTGTCCAGTCTCATAGCCCGCCTCCTTCCTTAGCGGCATCTCGCTGTTCTCGCCGGGCAGGTTCATTGGCCTGTTTACGTTCTTTCCTGACCACCAGATCCTGACTAGCAGCTAGAAGCACACTTCTTCTACCCTGGGGCGATTCGCGCGTCAGTCCCATACTGCTCGCACCTTTGGTCAAAACTGCTCATCCCGGCCCTCGGCGCTGTGCACGTTGCCGGGCCGCAGCTTGGCCGCCAGACAGTCACCCTCGCGATTGAACAGCAACAGCGGGTGAAAACCGGTGGACTCGAAGTACCCGTTGTAAGCGCTTTGCTCTTGCTCCCCGTACACGGGGATCTCCGTCGCATCCATGTCCAGGACCGTTTTGTGTCTCACGCATTGAGTACTGACCTCCGGAGCGTCTTCATCGCGTTCACACCCTCATGAATATTGATGACGGCGACGGTCCGAAGATTCGGAGGTAAAGCTCAAAATGGAAATGTGGGCCTATTGCATCCTGAGGGGCAGAGAGTATGCTTCTCGCATGGCGGGGGCACATCCGAACAAGATCCGTCTGGACCGCCTCCTGGTGGAACGCGGCCTGGCAGACTCGCGGGAGAAGGGTCAGGCGCTGATTCTCGCGGGCCAAGTCCTGGTGGACGATCAGAAGGTGGAAAAGTGCGGCGCGTGGGTAAATCCGGACGCTCCGCTACGGTTGCTCGGCGAACGCTCCAAGTACGTCAGCCGCGGCGGCCTGAAGCTGGAAGGAGCCCTGGATCATTTTCGGGTCGAGGTGGACGGAAAGGTTTGCCTGGATATCGGCGCCTCGACGGGAGGCTTCACCGACTGCCTGCTGCAAAGAGGCGCCGCCCAGGTCTGGGCAGTGGACGCGGGGACCAATCAACTGGACTGGAAACTCCGACGCGACCCGCGCGTGGTCGTGCGGGAAAAGACCAATGCCCGGTATCTGACGTTCGAGAAGGTCGGTGCGCGGGTGGAACTTGCAACCGTGGACGTCTCCTTTATCTCCGCTACAATGATCCTTCCCGTCCTCCCTCTGCTCCTGAAGCCAGAAGCAGAGGTACTGGTCCTGGTGAAGCCGCAATTTGAAGTCGGGCGCGGCCAGGTAGGCAAAGGCGGCGTCGTCCGCGACGCCCGTCTCCAGCAGCAAGCGGTCGCCAAGGTCTCGCGCCGACTCCTGGAACTCGGCTTCACCCAGGTTGCCGGCGTGGAAAGTGCCCTGCCCGGGGCCTCCGGGAATCGAGAATATTTCCTGCATGCGGTTTGGCGAAAACCTGTCTAGAATAGTCGGCGCCCATGAGCATCAAACGGATTGGCATCATCTCTAAACCCAAGAAGGCTGAAATCCGGGAAATCGTTCCGGCGCTGCTCCAGTGGCTGCGCGAGCGCCAGATCGAGGTTTATATCGACAAGGAAACCGCCGCCATCCTGGAGAGCACGGAAAAATCTCTGACCCGCAACGAAATGCCCGGGCAGGCCGATCTGCTCGTGGTGCTGGGCGGCGACGGGACGCTGCTGGCAGCCACGCGCGCCCTGAATCGCAAGCGCGTCCCCATCCTGGCCGTCAACTTGGGCGGGCTCGGCTTCCTGACGGGGACTACCCGCGAAGAACTTTATCCCGCCCTCGAAGGCGTGCTGGCCGGGGATTTCAAGGTGGAGCGGCGGGTGCAGATCGAAGGCGAACTGGTTCGTGCCGACGAAGTGATCTCCTCCTTTCTGGCGTTGAATGACGTGGTGCTGAACAAGGGCGCTATCGCGCGCATCCTGGATTTCGAGGTCCTGGTGAATGGCCGGTTCATCTCCACCTACAAATCCGACGGGCTGATAGTCTCCACGCCTACCGGCTCGACCGCCTACTCGCTGGCGGCCGGTGGGCCCATCGTCACCCCCACCGTCGAAGCCTTTGTCATCACGCCCATCTGCGCCCACACCCTCACCAACCGGCCGCTGGTCCTTCCCGATTCCGTCCAGATTGAAGTCGTCGTCAAGAGCCAGCGCGAGGTCGCTTACCTGACCGTGGACGGGCAGGTGGGCATAGCCTGCCACAGCGATGATATCGTCCGGCTGAAGAAAGCTTCCTCCTACGTGGAAATGATTCAGCCACCCCATAAGGACTACTTCGAAATCCTCCGGCAGAAACTGAAATGGGGCGAGCGGTAACGTGCTTGCTCCTCAAGATTGGCGCAAGTCACGGGGCGTCGTGTGGCAGGGGCCTCCCCAGCTTGTTCCCTCCCACAACGCGGGAAAGAGTGCCGGCATGCCATTGCCGGCCCGAAGGGGTTGATGCACATGATGCATGACCGCGGTCGAGATCGAAGGCGAACACCACGCTGGGTACTGCTTCTCTTGCTGGCCTCTGCTAGTGCGGCGCGAGCCAACGATGTATGGCCCAGGCCACAACTCGTTCCCATCCCCGTCCACATGCCGGGTGTCGCGAATCCCGTAGTGGATCTGAACGGCACATGGAAATTCAGCCTCTCACCCCCCGCTGAATTCTGGTCGAACCGCGTGGATCCATCCTCCTGGCCCGACATGAATGTGCCGGGTGAGGCTGTCATGCAGGGATTCAACATAGCGCGGGATACAGAATACCCATACCGGAGGTCAGTCCTGGTCCCTTCGGACTTCGAAGGGAAGCGAGTCATCTTGCGCTTTGACGGTGTGTACAGTCGCGCCAGGGTCTGGGTCGACGGCAAGTTGGTGAGAGAACACCACGGAGGTTTCACGTCCTGGGATTGCGATATTACGGGCACCGTAACGCCGGGCCGGCGGGCGTGGATCACCGTGGGCGTCACGGATATGGCCGATGAAATCTCCTATGGGAGCAATTACGCCAAGCACTACCTCGGGGGCATTTTGCGGGACGTAAAGCTCATCGCCCTTTCCCCTAATCCCGTCACGCGGTTTCACGTTGAAACGGATTTTGACCCCTCCTATGCCCAGGCGCGTCTCAAAGTAACCGCCGCCGTGGGCTTCCACGATGCCAGGGCCGCAACTTTGAATCTGAAGCTGATAGATCCGCTGGGCAATGCGGTGGATCTGCACCCCAGTTCAATGGTGCTCACGGTAGATGCGCCGGAAACCAGCATGGAGATTCCTGTAACCGCACCGCAGAAATGGGATGCCGAGCACCCAAACCAGTACACGCTGGAAGCCACCCTGACGGTCGGCGGATCACAGGTCGAGGGGCTCGAAAGAAGATTCGGTTTCCGGAAGGTGGAGATCCAAGGCAACAAGCTGCTCGTGAACGGGAAAGAGGTGAAGCTGCGGGGTGCTTGCCGGCATGACGTTCATCCCACGCGGGGACGCTCCACCACTGCGGAGTTGGATGAGCGAGATGTGATCCTGCTCCGTGATGCTAACCTGAATTTCATCCGAACATCCCACTACCCTCCGACAGAGGAGTTCCTGGAGGCCTGTGACCGGTACGGCATGTACGTCGAAGAAGAGACGGCGGTCTGCTTTGTAAACCAACAGTGGAGCACGGTCCTGACGCCGAGCCAGGATGATCCCCACTACACCTCCCGCTATCTGGAGCAGTTTGCGGAGATGATTGAAAGGGACAGGAGTCATCCCTCTGTCATCATCTGGTCGCTGGGAAACGAAAGCCGGTGGGGTTTGAACTTCGCGAAAGAACATGCTTACGCGGAACGAGAGGACGCAACCCGGCCAGTTATCTTCAGTTATCCGGAGGGGGTCCCCGAAGGAATCAAGGGCTACGACATCATCAGCAAACACTATCCGAATTTTGACGAGAACATGGAGAGCAAGAGCCTGCCAAAGTTGAACGATGAGTATGCGCACGTCGCCTGCTACAACACCGGTACGCTCCAACGCGACCCTAACGTCAGGGGCTTCTGGGGAGAAAGCCTGAAGCGCTTCTGGGAGAAGTGCTTCGATTCGCAGGGTTGCCTGGGAGGAGCCATTTGGGGCGCTATCGATGAAGTGTTTATGACGCCCGACTCGCCTGTCGGCTACGGAGAATGGGGCATCCTGGATGGCTGGCGGAGGCCGAAGCCGGAATACTGGCTCACTAAGAAAGCATATTCACCGGTCCGGATCGCGGATGAGCCCGTCGGGAACCCCGGACCTGAGAGACCGCTGCTGCTTCCCCTCAGGAACTGGTTTGATCACACCGATTTGAGCGAGCTCACCATCCTGTGGAGTGTAGGGCCGGACGCGGGGAAACTGGAGAACGCCCGCATCCCTCCCCATGGTCACGGGATACTGACCATACCTGCGCGCCGGTGGCGGGATGGAGACCTTCTAGATCTCAAGTTCTATCGAGGCAAGGAAAACCTCGTGGATGAGTATCAGTTGCAGATAGGCAGGCTGACCAAGGTCTTCCCCACAGCCCAGGGGCCTGCCCCGACAATATCTGCTGATCCCAACTCCATCACCGTCACGGGCCCCGATTTCACGCTTATCTTCAGCAAGGTAACAGGCTTGATCACGAAAGGCACCTACCAGGGCCGCACGATCCTGGAGGGAGGGCCATACTTGAACCTGGGTGCTGCGAAGCTCTCCCCCTGGTGGCTCGCAAACGTCAGCTATTCGAATACACCGGAGGCGGCAGTCATCAGCCTGACAGGGAGCTACACGGCCCTCCAGGGGGCAACCGATCTTGTGAATGTCAGTTTCGAACTTCGAATTGACGGGCAGGGCTTGATAACAACCACTTACAGAATTGCGAACCCGCCGAAAGAGACCGGTGAGGTGGGGCTTTCCTTCTTGCTTCCCAGCGAGATCGACCGGCTGACGTGGGACAGGAAGGGATTGTGGTCCATATACCCGGCCGACCACATTGGCAGAGTCGCGGGGGTGGCCAACAAGGTCAGAAGTGGCCCAACGGGGAAATATCGAGAGGAGCCGCAATGGCCGTGGGCCCAGGATATGTCGGACTTCTTCCTTTTTGGCCGCGACGATCCCGGGGGCCGAGGGACCAGCGACTTCAGGAGCCTGAAGGAAAACATCTGGCATGGCACCTGTCTCCTCGGCGGGACGAATATCGGTGCGCGAGCGGAATCGGACGGCACGGCTGCCGTGCGCGCGCAAGTCCAGGCAGACGGAAGGGTCCTGTTCCACATCATCAACGCGTGGGATTATCCGGATCTTGACTGGGGGAATTACGAGAGGTCCATATCTGTTGTTCCGGGCTACACCAATTCTGTGAAGCTTCGGTTGACCAATGAGAAGGAGTAAAAACCCGCTCTCAACGGGGGACCGTCTTTAGATCACTTCTCCGGCCATCAGGTCTTCCAGCCGCTCGCGGGGGCGAATGAGTTCGGCTTTCTCGCCGTCGACGAGCACCTCAGCAGGCCGTGGCCGGGTGTTGTAGTTCGAGGCAAGCACGTAGCCATAAGCCCCGACGGTGAGGATCGCCAGCAAGTCCCCGGGCGCGACGTCGGGCATCTCACGGTCCTGCGCCAGGAAGTCTCCCGTCTCACACAGGGGACCGACCACATCCGCCGTGAGCTTCTCTCGGGGCCGCGGTTCGACCGGAACAATCTCGTGGTAGGAACCATAGAGCGTGGGCCGCATCAAGTCGTTCATTCCCGCGTCCACCACGACGAAGTTCTTCTGCGGACTTCGCTTCACGTACAGGACACGCGTCAGCAACACACCCGCGTCGCCCACCAGGGCGCGGCCCGGCTCAATAATAAGGCGATAGCTGGTGCCCCGGGTCCGCGTGGCGAGCGCCTCCATCAGCCGATCCATGGCCAAGGGGGACTCGTCCGCATAGCGAATCCCGTAGCCGCCGCCCAGGTCCAGGAACTCCACCGCGATGCCCTCCGCCCTCAGCTCCTGCGCGACACTCAGGATTTCGTCCAGGGCCTTCAGGAACGGCTCAATCTCGAGAATCTGGGACCCAATGTGGCAGGCGACGCCACGAACCGCTAGGTGCTCCGACCGTGCGGCACGGCGATAGAGTTCCATCGCCTCGTCTTTGGAGACGCCAAACTTGTGAATGATCTGGCCGGTGGAAATGTAGGGGTGAGTCGCGGCGACGACATCGGGGTTGACGCGGACGGAAACCTGAGCGCGCTTCCCCAGGGCGCGAGCGCGGGCTGCGATCAAATCCAGCTCGCCCCCCGATTCCACGTTGAACATCATGATGCCCGCCGCGAGGCCGGCATCCACCTCCGTCACCGTCTTGCCCACACCCGAAAACACCACGCGTCTGGCGTCGGCGCCTGCCCGCAGTACCCGGGCGAGCTCGCCGCCGGAAACAATATCGAAACCCGCGCCAGCTTCGCGCAGCAAGCTCAAGATCTTCAAATTGGAATTGGCCTTGACAGAATAGCAGATCAGGCCGGGGACCGGCGCGAGAGCGCTCGCCCAGCGGCGGTAGTTTTCCAGGATCGCCGCCCGGCTATAAATGTAGGTTGGCGTCCCAAAGCACTCGGCCACGGAGGTGAGCGGGACATCCTCGCACCGAAGCTGATCTGCGCGGTAGTGAAAGGCTTCCATAATCAGTGGTCAGTGGCCAGTTGCCAGTCGTCAGTGGCCAAACGCCGAATATAAGCAGTCGCGTCTCATCCAGCACCTGGCACCCGGCACCTCAAAGGCGGCCTTCACCGCACACGGATGAGCAGGAGTGTCTGGTCATCACGTCGCGGCCGGCCCTGCTCAAAGCGTGAGATCTCGGCAAAGACAGTTTCCAGTATATCTTCCATGGGCCGCTGGGCGCGCTCGCGTAAGATCTTCTCCAGGCGGCGGGGGCCGAATTCCTCGTGCTCCGGGGTGGCAGCCTCCAGCACGCCATCCGAGAAGAGAGCCAGCAGGTCGCCCCTTTCCAAGGTAAGAGTAGTCTCCTCGTACTTGGTATGTTCGAGCAGGCCCAAGGGTACTCCTTCCACGCGGACGGGCCGCGCGTGCCCCTGTCGCACCAGGATGGGAAGTGGCATTCCGGCGTTGGCCAAGCGCAGGGTCTTCACCTTGGGTTCCCAGATGGTGTAGGTCATCGTAATGAAGTGGCCCTCAATCTTCCGCTCGAGAAGCATCACGTTCAGCTTCTGCAGCATGTCGGGTGCCGCGAGCCGCTGGGGGGCCAAGCTCCGCAAGATGCCGCTGGCCATGGCACCGTACAATGCCGCGGGCGCACCCTTGCCGCTCACGTCCCCAATGGCCAAGACATGGCGGTCCTTCCCGTAAGTCAGGAAATCGTAGAGATCGCCTCCCAACTCCCGCGCGGGCAGAAAGCGCAAGCCAACTTCCAGCCCCGGAATTGCCGGAACGATGCCCGGCATCATGTACATCTGGATCTCTTGGGCACGCCCGAGGTCACGCTCCAGCCGCGCCTCGCTCTTCAGTACCCGCTCATAGAGCTGCGCGTTCTCGATGGCGACGGCAATCTGGGGCGCCAGCGTGGAGAAGATACGCACGTGCTCGTCGGTGAAGTAGCCGGGTTGCGGGCTCTCCAGATCTACGACGCCAATCACCCGATCGTGGTAGATCAGCGGCACAGCCATCTCCGAGCGCGTCTCGAGGTTCACCGAGATGTAGCGTGGGTCCTTGCTGACGTCCGGGACAACCACGGTCTGGCGGGAAGCGGCCGAGGCGCCCACAATTCCCTGGTCGAAACGGACGCTGCACTTGTCGGGCAGCCGCTCGTCCTGCCTCAGGGAGAGAACGGCGTTGAAGGTCTGCGACTGTTCGTCCTTCAGCATGATGCTGAAACGCTGGTAGTCAATCAGGCGTTTGGTGTGCGTCCCGATTTTGCGCAGCAACTCGTTCAACACCAGGACGGAGCTCAATTCACGGCTGATCTCATTCAGGAGGTGTAGGGTGCGTGCCTGGCGCACGCTGCGCCGATAGAGCCGGGCGTTCTCGATCGCCATGGCGATGCGGCCCGCCAGCAGTTCCAACAGGTTCTGATGCTGTTCCGTAAAGAAATCAGGCCAGGGTGCCTCCAGGTCCATCATGCCGACCACCCGGTTCTTGGAGATCAGCGGGACGGCCAACTCGGATCGCACGGAGGGCAGCGACTGGATATACGCGGGGTCCTTACGCACGTCGTTGACCAGGACCGAACGGCGCGTCTGTGCCGCCCGGCCCACGATGCCCGCGCCCACTTTGATCCGCAGGCTCTTCACCAACTCCTCCGGATGACCGAGGCTGAACCGGACACGCAATTCCTGCTCCTTCTCGTGGAGCAAGAGGATGGCAAACACGTCGTAGTCAATGACGCGCTTAACCATCTCGGCGATGCGCACCATCAACTCATCGAGGTCAAGGGTGGAATTGATGCGCTCGCCCACCTCGAGCAACAGAGTGAGGAGCTCGGTCAGTTCCAACGACCGCGTTGCGGGTTTGACGGTCTCCGGCATTACCTAAACCTCGAAGCTAACAGCCGACGCAGGTACACCCACATCGGTGCAGCGCTCCGGCGGCAGAACCTTCGGCCAATGATGGGGCTTCCCTTCGGCTGAGTGCGAGCCTTGGTGCACTCCGGCTGCCTGAGCCAACGCCACCGCCTGGCTCATTCCCCGCGGCAGAGGCCCCGCGCGTGGCTGGCCTGCCACTCCTGCAACCGATGTCCCTGTTGATCAATTCATTGTAGCATACCTAAGGTAGGCCGCTGGAGTCGTGGCCCGCCGTGAGGTTTTCGTGGAACGCAGAAGATTCGAGAGGCTCGTAGAACAGGCGCTGGAGCGGCTACCCAAGCTGTTTCGCAGCAAACTGACCAACATTGCCATCATCGTCGAGGACTTTCCTCCGCACGAAGCCGACCGGGACAATCTGCTCCTGGGATACTTTCACGGCGTCCCCCTTACCGAGAAGAGTACCTTTCAGGCTACGCCGCCGGATCGAATCGTGCTCTACCAGAAGAACATCGAGGCGGTCTGCTCCAGCGACGAGGAAGTCCGGCGCGAGATCCGTGCCACCCTGCTCCACGAGTTGGGCCACTATTTCGGCCTGAGTGAGGACGAATTGCGCGACGTGTGAGGCCGGGTGGTCTTGTGGCTGTTGACCATTCATCACCGCCGCCGGCCTGCGCGTCGGTGCGGCGCAGTATGCTGAAGACCATGCGATAATGCGTGGGACCAACCAGAAGCGTCGGAGAATGAAAAATGCTCAAAGTCTTGCTCATCAGTGGGAGTCCCAAGGCAGAAGGAAATACGGCCCAGCTCATCAAAGAGTGCGCTCGCATCATCGAAGAACGTGGCGTCCAGACGGAGATTGTCTCGCTGTGCGACAAGAAGATTGAATCATGTACCGCGTGCGGCAAGTGTTCCGAGTTGGGTCACTGCAGCCTGGAAGACGGCCTGAATGAGATCATGCAGAAGCTCCGTGAATCCCAAGGCTTCATCGTTGGCTCCCCCGTGTACTTCGGGACAGCACGGGGGGATGTGATGGCCGCCTTGCAGCGAATCGGCTACGTTTCCCGCAAGACAGACAATTTCCTGTCGGGGAAGGTGGGTGGAGCTATCGCCGTGGCGCGCCGCGGAGGCCAAACCTTCACCTTACAGGAAATGCTCATGTTCTTCCTCATCAACGACATGATCGTCCCCGGCTCGACCTATTGGAACATGGTGTTCGGCAGGCTCCCTGGTGAGGTCTGGCAAGATAAGGAAGGCATCGAGACCATCCGGCACTTTGCCGCAAACGTGGCGGAGCTTGTTAAGAAACTGCACGGAGGCAAGCAGGAGCAGGCGTAGGTTGTTGGCGAAAGAAGGATAGGGGCCGCGAATGCTGGTGCTGGCATTTGATACCACGAGCGAGCATGGCGGCGCCGCATTGTACCGTGACTCTGATTGTTTGGCCTCGGCAAAGAGCGACAGTGCCGCAGCCTACTCGGTCACTCTCTTCCAGATGGTGGACCGCCTGTTCGAGGAGGTGATGAAACAGCAGGCCGGATCGCCGCTGAGCTTCCAAGACCTCGATCTCTTCGCGGTTGCCAATGGCCCCGGTTCTTTCACCGGGATTCGCGTCGGCCTGGCAGCAGCGCAGGCCTGGGCTAAGGTCTTTGGCCGTCCGGTGGCCGCAGTTTCGGTTCTCGAAGCCATGGTGGAGGAAGCCCAACCGGAGACCGACTGGGCGTTGTCCATCCTCGACGCGCGTCGAGGGGAATTCTTCCTGGGGAGCTTTCGGCGAGCTACGGCCGGGGGAGGTGACCGCTTCGTCGCGCAGGGCGATGGGTTGATCTTGAAACCCGAGGCTCTGGGGTCGTTCCTCGAGGAGCGTCTCCGCGCCGGCACTGCGGCCACCTGCATAGTGCGGGAGCACGATCGCCCGGCCCATGCCCTCCGCGACAGCCTTCCAAAATCGCTACGCTGGACAGACGTTCACGGCACCTTGCTTCCCGCGATCGCACACTTGGCTATGGAAGCCCATCGCCAAGGAAGAGTACAATCCCCCGCCAAACTGGACGCGTGCTACATCCGCCGGTCAGACGCGGAGCTTAAGTTGAGAGAGTGACAGGAAACAGAGATTAGTCAGCAGCAAGGAGAAGGCAGGAGGCAAAGGCCAGAAATCCAGCATCTGACAGCCGACTTCCGCATCCTGACTTCAGAAGAATGATCGCTGCACGCTGATTGCTGGAAACAACGGGACCATGAGAGTCAGATTGTTCGCGAAGGATGACCTGCATGCTATTCTCGGCCTCCAGGAGAAGTGTCCCGAAACCACGCACTGGACAGAAGGTGACTATGAGCGTCTAGCCGAAGACGCCGGAGGGAAGATTCTGGTTGCAGAACTCGAGACCATGGACCCGCCCAAACTCCTAGGCTTCGCCGCCTTCCACCGGGTTCTAGACGAGGTAGAACTCAGGAACATGGCTGTCGATCCCGAGCACCGGGAGCAGGGCATCGGCAAGGCTTTGCTGGAAGACGCCCGTGACCGCCTCCTCAAGGTGGGAGCCAAGCGCGTATTCCTGGAGGTCCGCGCCTCGAACAAGCCTGGGCTGTCACTTTATTACTCTGTCGGCTTTGCACTGCACTCACTCCGCAAGGGATACTACCGGGACCCTGACGAAGACGCCTACGTGCTTGCCCTGGAACTCTACCCGCCCACGGTCCTTTCCCCCTTATAGGAGCTCCCGAATTGGCGCACCTTACATCCGGTTCGTGTAATCCTACCCGGTACAGTGACACAAGTGAAGCTTAGTGGCGTCCGATTTCAGAGCTAATCCGTTGAAAAATCATGCGGTTAGCCATAAATCGAGTTAGGGACGCCTCCGTGGAGTCCCCGACAAGACCCCCGATACCCCTTGCGCCGGGTTAGGGATAGGGTTTATATGTGGCAAGTAATCCCCGGGGCACTGACATGTGGAAGCAAACAAGTCAACGCCTGCTGCTCGGGCTCGCCCTTCTTGCCTTTCCTTCACTCGTCGCCTTCGCTCAAGAGACCCAGTGGGACGAGCGTTTGAACGCAGCGCGTGCGGCCATGGAAGAGCGACGTTACGATGAGGCAGAGAAGCAACTCAAGGCAGCAGTCGAGGAAGCCGAAGGATTCGGCCCACGCGACCCACGCCTGATCACAGGCCTCGAGACCCTCGCGGAGCTTTACCAGCGGCAGGGAAAGGCCGCGCCGCAGGAACCCATCATGCAACGCATTCTGGAGCTGCAAGAAGGCGAGTTAGGTTCCACTCATCCTGGTCTGGTGCGAATCCTGCGCAGGTTAGCAATGCTATGTCGGCGTCGCGAAAAACCCGCCGCGGCCGTGCCGCTCCTCAAAAGGGCACTCGAAATCTGCGAGACCGCTCTGGGACCCAATGACCCTCAAACCATCGAGATCGTGAATGATCTGGGGTGGACCTACCTGATGCTTCGCAAGTTCACCGAGGCTGAGGAACTTTTTCGCCGGTCGTTGGTCACCCACGAAGCCGCCCAGGCACCCGACGTCGAGGCATTAGCCCGAGACCTGGAAAACCTGTCGGCAGTTTACTCAACCCAGGGGAAGCGCGACGAAGCCGAAGCTCTTTCCAGGCAGGCGCTGGAGCTTCAGGAAGGCGGCCCCGCGAAGGGAAGCCCCTTCGCAGGCCATACCGCGCGACAGCTCGGGATCTTCTACTGGGGCCAGCAGAGATTTGCAGAGGCGGAACCGCTTCTCCTCCGAGCCCTCGAGATTGAGGAGAGGACCGTGGGTCCAGAGAACCCCGGCATGTTGCCTCTCCTCAACGAAATGGCGGACTTCTACCGAATTCAAGGGAGGGATGCGGAAGCGGAATCGTTCACCCAGCGGGCGCTCGCACTCGCCGCCAAGGCCGAAAAGGCCAAGCCCGCAGGCCCGGATGATGTCGACACGGTCATGGGACTCATGAATTCCGCTTCTGTCTACATGACGGAGGGGGAATTCTCCAGAGCCGCGGAGCTTTACAGACGCGTCCTGGAGAGCGACCAAAAGGCCGGGCGCCGGGAATATCCATCTATTGCCATGGACCTGAGGAACCTGGCGAATGCCTACTGCGCTCAGGGCCTCTACAACCAAGCCGAGCCCTTATACAAGCGGTCAATTCAAATCACCGAGAAAGTCTTGGGACCAGATGACCATCGTGTGGCCGAAAGCCTCCTCCCTCTTGCCCGCTGCTATGGCCGGGCAGGCAGGAACGCCGAAGCGGAAGCTGTCTACAAACGCGCAATTCAGTTGCTCGACAAGCCGGGGTCAACATTGAACCTCCCCCTTCTCCGTGTGCTATCGCAGTACCGGATGTTTTTGCGCAGAACGAATCGCGAAGCTGAAGCAAAACAGGTCAAAGCCCATATCGAAGAACTGAGGGAGAAGCTCACCGAAGCAGACTCAAACCCCTGACCAAAGGTCCCGTGCCGCTTTTGCTTGAACGCCGTGAGGCGGTGTGCTAGCCTGACGGTTGCGCCATCTGAGCCAGGGAGGTGACACACCCGTGAGCAGCCCTACCGAGGCCATCCGGGAGCAGTTGATGGCCAACAGCGAAGAATATCAGCGCCTCCGCCAGGAACACGCCCGCTACGTAGCTCAGCTTGAACAACTTGCCGCCAGGCATTACCTTACCGAGCAGGAACAGCTGGAAGAAGTTCGGCTGAAAAAGCTGAGGCTGCGGGTTAAGGACCAGATGGAAATGCTGGTCCAGAAGGCTCGCGTCGCCTGAGCGAGTGCGTTGGATCCCTTCGGACATAGGGTGCGGCTGGTTGCCCGAGATGCCCAGGGAAGGCAACCGGAGTGGGGGAGTGCAAATAGGCTCCTGGCGCGACCGCCTGTCCGAGTTGAGAAGTAGCGACTCATGGTGAAGGAGGGTTACTGGTACGGGTTGCCGTTGGTGCTGGCCGCGGGCGGTCTAATTGGATTCAAGCTTTACCTCCTGGCAGCGGTCTTCCTGCTTGTCGCATTCCTCGTTCTTAACTTCTTTCGAGACCCGGACCGCAAGATTCCCGCTGAGCCTGAAGCCGTGGTTTCACCGGCGGACGGCCGTGTGGTCCAAGTGGTGGAGGAGAGTTTTGAGGAGCGGCCCGTGCGCCGCGTCAGCATTTTCATGTCTCCTTTTGACGTGCACGTGAACCGTTCTCCCATCGCCGGGACGATCCGGCAGGTTTCCTACCACAAGGGCCTTTTCCACGTTGCCTCGCAAGCCCGTGCGTCGGTGCAGAACGAGCAGAACGTCTTTACCCTTGAGGGGGTGCAGGGCCTGGTGGTGGTCAAGCAGATCGCCGGCGTGCTGGCCCGGCGCATAGTGTTTTGGAAGCGGCCGGGCGACACGCTCCAGCGCGGGGAGCGCGTAGGATTGATCAAGTTCGGTTCACGCGTGGACGTCCTTTTGAATCCTGAGGTTGAATTGCAGGTGAAAGTGGGCGACCATATCCAGGCAGGGAGCAGCATCCTTGGATTTACCCGACCCAAGACCTAAGCTCGTTAAGCGCGGCCCCCTCCGGCGCGGCATCTATATCCTGCCGAGCCTGTTCACGGTGGGGACGTTGGTCTGTGGTTATTTCGCCATCCTCTCCACGCTCAAGGGATCGCAAATGCTGGCCGCGGGGATCGGCGCCGGGCTGAGCTTGGTGGCGTTCGACAATGCGGCCAAAGCGATTGGCTGCGGGATTCTCTTCGACGGGTTCGACGGCCTCATCGCTCGCCTTACCAACTCCACCTCGGACTTCGGCCGGGAGTTTGATTCCCTGGCCGACGTCATCACCTTCGGCGTAGCTCCGGCGTTTTTGGCGTACGCCTGGGGTATTCGGGGGATCGAAGAAGTCTATGGCTCGCAACTGGTCCAGCACCTTTGGCAGGTCGGCCGGATTGTGACATTCGCTTACGTCATCTGCGGCGCGGCGCGACTGGCCCGCTTCAACATCGACAGCGTGAAACCCTCCGGGGACCGCCGCTACTTTGTGGGACTGCCCATCCCGGCGGCGGCCGGCGTAGTGGCGGCCCTGGTTCATTGGGCGAAGTACCCTGTGAACGATTGGGTCTTTGGCGCGGTCTGGTTGGGGATTGTTGGCCTCCTGGCTCCCTTAATGGTCAGTCGGGTACGATATTACAGCTTCAAGGCTGTGGATCTGCGCCGTCGCCGGCCCTACGTCGTTATCATTGTTCTGGGGCTGATCGTCTGGGCCATCTGGCGCTTTTCAGAACCTGTCCTGTTGGCGATGGCCCTCAGCTATGCCCTTTCCGGCCCCATCGCCCGCCTCACGTCCAGGTTCCGACCGCATCCTCCCGCGCCGGAAGAGGTGCATGCCGCATGAAACAGGGTTATCGAGTCGGCATCGCTGGCGCTTCCTCGCTCCTGGGCCAAGAACTCCTGAGGGTGCTCAAGGAGCGCGAGTTTCCTGTGTCCTGCCTGCTTACGTTCGAGGTCGACGAGGAAGAACCTGACCTGCCGGTCGTTGACCTTAGCGAACACCTCGAAGCCGTTGCCGCCGACGAAAAAGTACCCGCCATGGAGCTGGATTTCATCTTCCTGGCTGCCCGCCATGGACAGACGCCGCCGTCGCTCCGTCTCGCGCTCGAAGCCGTCAGGGCCGGCGCCACCACGACGGGGCAGGCTCCGCACTGCGTGGTGATCGACTTGGTCGAGGCCCTCGGCGAATCTTCAGACGGGGCTCCGCGCGGGGTGATGAGTGTTCCGTTTCTCGAACGGGCCGCACACGGCGCCGAAGCCACGCCGCCTTCCGGAGTTCTCATCTCTGCGCACCCGGCGGCCATTGCTCTCAGCGGTCTGCTATTGCGCTTGGCAGCTCGCTTCCCCCTGAAGGGCACCGTGGCACAGGTTTTCTTCCCCGCCTCGGAGATGGGCGCGCAGGGGATTGAAGAATTGCAGAGACAGACCGTGAACCTGCTTAGTTTTCAAAAGGTCCCCCAGAGCGTGTTTGGGACCCAACTGGCCTTCAACCTTCTGGCACAACTGGGAGGCAGACACTCGGCTGAGCTCACCGCTGTCGAAAACAACATTCGCAGACAGCTAAGACAGTACCTGGCGAACCGTGTGCCCTTGCCCGCTTTGCGGGTCTTTCAGGTGCCCGTGTTTTACTGTCTGGCCATCTCGCTCTATGTCGAGACAGCCCAACCGGGGGCGCCCGAGGCGCTCGGCGCAGCTCTGGCGGGAGAACACATCCGGGTGCGGCGACGTAGCGAGCCAGCTCCCTCACAGGTCGAGGCCACGGGCTCCAGTGACATCCTGGTGGACACCATTGCTCCGGATCCTGATCACCCCACCGGCGCCTGGCTCTGGGCGGCAGTGGACAACATCCGGCTGGCGGCCGTTAATGCCGTGGAGATCGCCGAAAGCCTTCGAAACTGACTGCACCCGTAGAAGCCCTATGAGGCAGCTTCAATCTTCGTTCCTTCGTGTTTGCCCTTTGATTGTTGCCTTTTGCCTTTTGATTTCCTCGCTCGCCTGCGGCTATCACGTGGCCGGGCGCGGCGATCGCTTGCCTCCGGACATCAAGACTCTGGCCGTCCCTATCTTCACGAACGAGACGCCAAGGTTCCGCATCGAACAACGGGTTTCGGCAGCCATCACGCGCGAACTTATCGAGCGAAGCCGGTTCCACGTCACACCCGACCCGGCGCGGGCCGATGCCGTTCTGCGCGGGACCATCAAGGAGGTGCGCACGGGCGTCGTCACCTTCGACCTCTCGACAGGCCGCGCCACCACCCTGCAGGTCCAGGTCCTCGCCCATGTTGACCTGGTAGACCAGCACACCAAGAAGGTGCTGTTCTCCAATCACAACTACATCTTCCGGGAGCAGTATCAGATCAGCCAGACTACCTCCGCGCTGTTCGAGGAGCAGGACCCGGCACTCGACCGCCTCTCGCGCGATCTCGCCCGCACGCTGGTCACGGAAATCCTGGAGAACTTCTAGCGCAGGAACCACGCGGCTTCCCGCTTCGTTCCCTGAAGCCATAGCCTCAGAGCGAATTCCGTGATAGCTCGTTCTCCGAAATTGAGGTCTCCTGCTCTCGTGCGCGGAGGTGACAACATATTCCTCGCGGGCCGCGCTTGCCAATCTCCCCACGATCTAGCCAAACGTTCCTCTTTCGACCTTCAACTTCCGACTCTTGACTCTCAACTCGGCCTCCAGCCGAACCCTTACAATTCTTCTCGAATCCAAGTACACTCGGGCGGATGGTTCCCACGGAGTTCATCTCGCTTCTGGGCAAAGGGAAACCGGGGCCGGCTTATTTCTTCCGCGGGTCGGACCGTTTTCTGCACGAGGAATGTCGCGCCGCCATTGTGGCTTCCCTGCCCCGCGACCTGCGGGAGTGGTGCTTGGCGGAGATTGAGTATCAGCCGGGGCGATTGGCGCGCGAGCTTGAGGGCGCCAGCCAGATGCCCATGCTGGGCGGGCACAGTTTCCTGGTGTTTTCAGACCCGGAGGATTTCAAGCACGCTTCCGACCCTGACTATGACGCCCTCCAGGCTTACCTCGATCGCCCGTCATCGTTCGCGACCGTGGTGTTTGTAGCGGTCGAGCCCGACCGGCGACGGCGGTTCATCCAGTTGCTGGAGAAGAAGGCCCCGGTGGTGGAGATGCTGCCGCAGTCAGGGCGCGAGGCAATCGCCTGGTTGAGGGGGCACCTCCAGAAGGCCGGGGTCGAGATCGACCCGGAACTCGCCCAGGAGATTGTGGCTAGATTCGAGACCACACCCGACGCACCGGATGAAGCGAAGCGGCCGGGCGTCAACCTCCTCTGGCTGCGCACGGAACTGGAGAAGCTCCTGACGGCCAAGCCCGGGGTAAAGCGCCTGGAGCGCACCGACCTCGACCTGATGGTTGTCTTCCGCGAGGAACACGAAATCGGCAAGCTGCTCGCGGCGGTTGCCGAGCGGCAGTTCGGCGAGGCCCTCTCCCAACTCCGGAGCTTGCTTGCCAGCAAGGAGCCGGAGACGCTGCTTCTTTGGTATATCGGGGACCTTTTCCGGCAGGCGCTGAAGAGCGGTTCCCAGCCACAGTACGCGCGGGTCGGCTGGGGCCGGCGGGCCAATCCCTTCTCCACGTTCGAAATCGCCCCGCGCGCGGCCCGCAACTATTCCCGTCAGGAACTAGCCCAGGCCCTGCGACTGGTCCGCCGGGCCGACCTCGGAATCAAGTCCTCCTGGAAGGATTCCCGAATCTTGCTCGAATTTCTGATCTGGCAGATTATCGCCGGCAAGACGGCAGAGAGGTTGACGGATTCCGAGATTCCCGCGCCCGCCGCCGAAGTGTGAAGAGGGCTCTCACCCGTTCACTCCCAGCGACCCGTAGAGACAGCCCTGTGGACTGTCAGGCGGGGCGGACACTCCCGCGGTGCGCCTCTACGTTGGGTGCTGAGAACTGAGGGCTGGATGCTGAGAGCCTTTCGTCACGAAAGCGCGTTGAAACTCACGGTCAGCCGAGACTTGTACCGCGCGGCCGTATTGGGATGGAGGATCCCTTTATGGGTCGAGTGGTCGATCAAGGCCAACGTTGGCTTCAGCAGTGCCTGGGCGGCGGCCTTGTCCTTGGCCTCGAGGGCAGTGCGCAACTGCCGGAGCTGATGCCGGAGCCGGGTGCGGTGCGTCCGATTCAATGCCGTGCGAGTACTGGTTTGCTTGATACGCTTCAGAGCGGACTTGTGGCTTGCCACAGAATCTCCTTTTAGACAGAATGCCAACATTCAATGTAACAAATGCCCTCCGAAGCGTCAACGGTGAACGCCCATGAATTACGCGGTCCCAGCAAGTAATCTCGAAGTCCTCCTCGACGCGGAAGCGATTGCGCGCCGCGTGCGTGAGCTCGCCAGGGAGATATCTGCCGACTATCGGGGACGGCCCCTGCGCTTGATAGGCCTTCTCAAGGGCGCGTGGGTATTTCTCGCGGACCTGATCCGTCATCTGGATCTCGAGATCACGGTGGATTTCCTGAGCATCGCCAGCTACGGCGACCATTCGCGTTCCTCCGGTGTGGTGCGGGTCACCAAAGACCTCGACGAGAGCATCGAGGGGCTGGACGTCCTGGTCGTAGAAGACATACTCGACACCGGCCACACGTTCGAGTACCTGCGCGGCGTGCTGGAAGCGCACAAGCCCAAAAGCCTGAAAGTGGTGACCCTGCTCGATAAGCCGTCGCGCCGCGTCCGGCCGGTCCACGCCGATTACGTGGGCTTTACCATCCCGGAGGTTTTTGTGGTGGGTTATGGTCTGGATCACGCCCAGCAGTATCGCCATTTGCCGGATGTGCGCATCTGGCGTGCGACGTAG
>JBEKCQ010000068.1:0-18719 GCA_050014795.1 Terriglobia bacterium
ACACCACCGTGAAATTGACCGTGCGGTAGAGTGGGTTGGTTCCGGTGGGGCTGGCAACTTTAGGATTGCTGGCTGCGAAAAGCCGCTACCAGCTCTGAACCGGACCGGGCAAGTTCTTTGATCTCGAATACGATACGCTTCGCCTTGTTCCCGCACTTGGCGGGCCCAGAGCCAGTTCACCGGAGCGATGCCCGCCGTCGCGGCCTTGTCCGCATCGTCGCAGCCATCCGGCGGCGAGGGCAGCCTGCCCCGAGTCGTCGGGGCCGCCGCTACAGGTAGAGACGTTCCGGGGGAACGTCTCGTTTTCCCGAGACACCTCACGGAGGTGTCTCTACTCGCGGCGTCGGGGGAAGGTGCGGTCCTTGAAGAACGAGCTATCACGGAATCTAGCTCGCTGCGGCAGAGCCGAAGGCCATGATCAGCGAAGCTTCTCTTCTTCGACCGCGACTGCGGCGGTGACTGGGCTCCCCGCCTGCCACCAGCCGAGCAGCTTGGCGCCCCAGTCGTCCAGGTAGGTGTAAACGACTGGCACGACAATCAAGGTGAGGAGCGTAGAAGTGATGAGGCCGCCGATGACGGCACGCGCCATGGGAGAGCGCATCTCCGAGCCGGCACCGATCTCGAACGCTAGGGGCAGCATGCCGAAGATCATGGAGAAAGTCGTCATAACGATGGGCCGCAAGCGGACTCTGGCGGCGTGCACCAGAGCCTGGGAGCGCGTCTCGCCCTCGCGCCGCAGACGGTTCGTGTAGTCCACCAGCAGGATGGCGTTCTTGGTCACCAGACCCATCAGCATGATGAGCCCGATCATCGACATGATGTTGAGCGTCCCACCAGTCGCCCAGAGCATTAGGGCCACGCCCACCAGCGACAGCGGCAGCGTGAGCATGATGGCCAGCGGGTGGAAGAAGCTGCGGAATTGCGAGGCCAGGATAGCGTAAATGAGAATCACCGCGAGGATGAGGGCCCGATAGATGTAGTAAAAGGTCTCCCGCAGGTTCTCGGCTTCCCCGGTGTAGTTTATTTGGACGCCTGGGGGAAGGTTGAGCGCGCTGTTCTTCTGGCGCAACTCGTCGACCACGTCGCCTAGAGACCGGCCCTGGGTTGACGCCATCACCCGCACCTCGCGCATCAAGTCGCGACGGCGGATGATGGAGGGGGCTTCGGAATCCTCGAGGGTGGCCACCTGGGTGAGGGGCACGCCCTGACCAGAGCCGGGCAGGCCCTTCATTACCGGCAGATAGATATCTTCCAGATCTTCCCGCAGGCGGCGCTGGTCCTCTTCCAGACGCAGCCGCACGTCATAGGCGTCGCCATCAGCGTCCTGATATTGCGAGACCACTTCGCCCGCCACCAATCCCCGAACCAGCGAGGCTACGGTCCCCAAATCCAGGCCTAGGTCAGAAGCCGTCTTGCGATCCAGACGCACACGGAGTTCTGGCCGCGCGTCCTCCCGGCTGGAGTCCACATCCGCGGCGCCGCGGGTTCCCTTCGCCTGAGCTACCACCTGGCCGGCGACGTTGTTCAGCGCATCGAGGTCGGTTCCCCGGACACTGATCTGGATAGGCTGCGCCTCGCCCATCTGTTGGGCCTGCGTCACACCGGCGCGCAAGGTGGGCCACCGCGCCAGTTCCTGGCGGACAGCCTCGCGGAGCTGCATATCCGTCATCTTACGTTCCCCGCGCGGCTTCAATTTCACGTAGACCGCACCTTCGTTCACGGGAGTGGTCCCGGCTGCGCCGATGGTCACAAAGGAGTAGGCCATGCCGGGCTTGCGTTTCAGCATGTCCGTAATGCGCCCGCCCACCGCGGCCGTTTCGCGCAGCGTGGTGCCCGGAGGCAACTTAAAGTTGATTTGAAACTCCGCGCGGTCGTAATCGGGAATGAAAGCACTGCCCAAGCGTCCGAAGATCACGAAACTCACGACCACGGAAAACACGGCGATGCCCACCACGGCACCGCGGTGCCGCAAGGACCATTCCAGGGATTGAGCTACGATTTCCCTCACCCCCTCCAGTTTCTGGTTGACCTTCCCGAGGAGCCGGCTGAGCCAACCGCGGCGCCGGCCGGCTTCGATGGAAGGGTCGTACCAACGGGAGGAGAGCATCGGGTCGAGCGTGAAGGAGACGAACAGCGAGATGAGCACGGCAAAGCCCACCGTCATGCCGAATTGGTAGAAGAAGCGGCCCACGATGCCGCCCATGAACGCCACGGGCACAAAGACGCAGAGGATCGTGAACGTCGTGGCCATGACGGCGAGGCCGATCTCCGCCGTGCCGTCCATTGCGGCCGACATGTGGTCCTCGCCGTGTTCCATGTGGCGGACAATGTTTTCGCGCACCACGATGGCGTCATCAATCAGCATGCCGATGGCGAGCGACAGGCCCATCAACGTCAGGACGTTCAGGGTGAAGCCCAGACCCCGCATGATGATGAAGGCGCTGATGACTGACACCGGGAGCGTCAGCCCGGTGATGACTGTGCTGCGCCAACTGTTCAGGAACACAAACACCACCAGCACGGTGAGCATGGCGCCCAGGATCAAGGTAGTGCGGACATCGGCTACCGCGTCGCGGATGAAGGTCGAGTTGTCCTGCACCACCCGCAGCTCAACGCCGGGCGGCATCTGTGCCTGAAGTTCCCGCAGTCCTTCTTTGATGCTGTCCGCCACCTGGACGGTATTGGCGCCGGTCTGCTTCTGGATCTGCAGGGCTAGCGCCGGCTTGCCGTCCAGGAGCGAGTAGCTGCGCTGCTCTTCGATGCCGTCCTCCACCCGGCCCAGCGCCGAAAGATTGATGGGGACACCGCCCTTCTCCGCGACGATGAGCTGGTTGAAGTCGCGTGGTTCTTTGGCGCGCCCCGCCACGCGCACCAGCGATTCGCGGGTGCCCTGGTCGAGTTTGCCGGCGGGCACGTCGAGGTTCTCCCGGTGGAGGGCTTCGAGGACTTCGGGGTAAGTCAGGCCGAACGCTTTCAGCTTGTTGCGGTCTAGCAGGATCTGAACTTCGCGCCGGGCCGCGCCGACCAGCCGTACCTGCCCGACGCCCGAGACATTCTCCAACCGGCGCTTCAAGATCTTCTCCGCCAGCGTCGTCAGCGCCTTGGCATCCAGGTTCGGCGAGAGCACGACGACGGAGAGAATCGGCAAGTCTTCAATCCGGAATTGCTGGATGACAGGCTCTTTGACCTCCCGCGGGAACAGGCTGCGGATGCCGTTGATCTTGCTCTGAACCTCCAGCAGCGCCGTGTTGATGTTCTTCTCGAGCTGGAACTCGACCATCACGGTCGAGATGCCTTCCGTGGTAGTCGAGCTGATGTGCCGGATCCCGCCAATGGTGTTGACCGCTTCTTCGATCCTTTTCGTGACCTCCGTCTCCACGGTCTCCGGCGCCACGCCTGGATAGGTCGTCGTGATGCTGATCACTGGAATGTCGATGTTGGGGAAAAGGTCGATCTTCAGCTCGGTGTACGAGAAGATGCCTACCACCACCAGCGCCACCACCATCATCGTGGCAAAGACGGGCTGACGGATTGAGAGGTTGGAAAGAAACATGATTCTCTACGGCCGGGGAGTCACACTTACTCCGTCGGCGAGTTCCAGGTTCTGCTCCGCAACGACCACCTCACCAGCCTTAAGACCGGCGGCGATCTCGATGGTCTGCGGTTGTTCGAGCCCGAGTTTAACCTCACGCCGCCGCACCCGGTTCTGTTCCACTACATACACGAACGACGGTTGTCCCACGCGACGCCAGACCGCGTCCGAGGGCACTACCACGGCCACGGGCTTCATCCCGGTGATGACCCGGCCCTTCACGAACATTCCGGCTTTCAATTTTCCGCCCGGGTTCGGCACCGCGGCGCGGAGCGCTACCGAACGGTTCTGAAGTTGGACGGCAGGGTTGATGACCAGGAGGCTCGCCGGAAACTCTTCCTCGGGGAAGGCGGCCACCCGGAACCGTATCTTCTGCCCTAGAGCCAGACGCGCGATCTCGGAAGAGGCAACGTTCGTTTCCAGCTCCAAACGCTGGTTGTCCACTAGCCGGTAGAGAAGCACATTGCGATCCACCCAGCTCCCGGAATTGTAAAGTTTCCGTTCCACCTCCCCATTGATGGGCGAAACGATTCGACAATCACTCAAACGCTTCTGGGCCACGGCCACGGCTTGCCGCGCCTGCTCGACCTGCGCTCCCGCCAACTTCACTTGGGCGCGCGTGTCGCGAGCCGTCATCTCGGCGGCCTGGAAATCCCGGTCGGTGATGCCGCCGGAGCGCAACAGGTTCTGGGCCCGATCCAGTTCGCGGCGCGCGTGCTCTTCCGCCACCTGGGCGCGGTTGAGGGTCGCCTGCGCCACGTCCAATGTGGCTCGGGACTGGCCGAGCGCGAGCCGGGAGTCAGTCTCCTCCAGCCCCGCCAGGAGTTCGCCCTTCGAAACCCGATCACCCTCCTGCTTGTGTAAGGTGAGGATACCAGCGAATTGTGTTCTGACTTCCACCGCGGTGGAGGAAACAAGCGTGCCCGTGATGTCCTGTGCCTCTTCCAGGGGCCGAGGTTCCACCTGAACCACCCGCACGGCGAGCGACGGAGTGGCTACCGACTTCGCAGCTTGGTTCGAACAAGCGACCAGCAGCAGACTCGACAGCAGTCCAGCCCCCGCAGCCAACGTCGAGACGACCCCACTCCACTGATGTTTAGTTTCCCCCATGCCCATCCCCTGACAGCGGTTCAGCCTTTTCCAGCGGGTCCAGACCCATCACCCAGCGCAGCTGCGCCCGGGCCAGCATGTGGTCGTGAAGCCCCTGCAACAAGTTCCAGCGGGCGGCAGTGAGCGCGGCCTGCGCGTCAATGACGTCCAGCGTCGTGGCTGCGCCGTACCGATAGTTATCCTGAGTCATCGTCAGGACCCGCTCGGCTTCGTGCACGTTGAGCCGCGCGGCCTCCACGGTCTTTTCCGCGCGTTCGAGTTCGTCCAGAGCCGTCTGCACTTCCAGGCGCACGACGTTCTCCTGTTCGGAACGCGCCAGTTCTGTGACCTTGCGCTGGGCGACAGCCTGCTGGAACAGGCCCGAGCGTCGGCCTCCGTCAAAGATCGGCAAGGCGACACTTACGGTGAACATGAAACGGGTGAAATTGTGATTCCACAAATTAGCAGGGTCGCGCGCGGAAAATCCATACTGGCCGTTAAGGTCCACGCGCAGCCGGTTCTCGGCATTGGCCAGCTTTTTCTGGGACTCGGCTTCCAGTTCGTTGATGCGCAGGCGCTGCATTTCCGGCCGGTGCTCTACCGCCTGACGCGCAATCTGTTGGGCCTCTGTCTTGGCTTGGGGAATGAACGTGAGCTCCCCCAGCACCACGGTCGGATAGTCAACCGGGCGCACCAGCAGGTTGTTGAGCACGGAGCGAGCGTGGCGGACGGAATTCTCTGACCGGATCAGCTCTGGCTGGGCGTTGGCCACACTCACTTGCGAGCGGAGGACATCTACCTCAGTGGCTACGCCCGCGGCGTATCGAGTGCGAGCCATGTCCAGGTGCATCTGGCGTTGCTGGACTGCCGCGCGACTGACGTCGAGGAGCCGTTCGGCCAGGATCAGGTCGTAGAAGGCGCGAATCACGCGCAGCCGAATGTCCTGTTCCACGCGCGCGCCATCCACGCCTACCCCTTCCGTTTCGAGACTGGCCAGTTTCAGCGCCGTCCCCACTTTGCCTGAGGTGTATAGCGGCTGCGAAACACTAACGTTGTAATCGAACAGATTGGCAGGGGTGACCTGCAGCGCGTCACGGAAATCCGCCGGAATTTTGTCGAAGCTGGAAGAGTTCAGGAACGACGGGTCGCGCCAGCGGAGCGCGCTGCCGTTGAAGGTGAGGGAAGGCAAGGCCTGCGCGCGAACCTCGCGGTAGCGGCCCTTTAAGACATCGGCCTGGGCACGGGCGATGAGCACCTGTTGATTGCGTTCCAGCGCCAGTGCCACGGCTTCCTCGAGCGTGAGAGATGCCTTCTCGGCGGGTCCTTCGGCCCAGGCAGCGGCCCCGAGGAGTGTACCTAGCAGTATAGTGACGGGTGTTATCAGCGTTGCCCTTCGCATATTTGTTTACCGCTCGGTAGACCTTTTGCAGCACCCTGCCAGCAGAAGATCGATGATCCCTCGCGCCAACGACCGATCGAGGGGCGGCTTGCCCGTGAGCAGGTAACCCAGGATAGAGGAGATCGCCATGCCCACAATCGCTCCGGCGATGAACTTGGCTTGGCCCTTCATCTCTCCTCGCCGGATACCCTCGCGGATGATTTCCGTCAAAAGCCGCTCATCTGCCTGGCTCATGGCCACATAATTGATGGCCGGCGACTCCTTTTCCGGAGCCAGCACCATGCGGAAGCCCAGGCGCCAGTGATTTTGCTTCTGCCGGGCAAATCTGAACATGGCACTGAGCACCTCGACTAACTTCTCCCGCGGGGTCCGCCCGTGGCGCGTGGCGCGCCGTAACTCTTTGTGGTATTCACCGAACGTGTCCAGCACCAACTCTTCGTAAAGCTGCTCCTTGTTCCCGAAGTGGTAGTAGAGGACCGGCTTGGTGACTTCCGCCCGCTGGCAGATCTCCCGGGTCGAGGTGGCGGCGAAACCCTTCTCGGCAAAAAGTTCGGCCGCGGCGTTGCGAATGGCCTCCTTTGCTGACTCGTGCCTAGATGGGTTCGGCGCTTTCCTCTTCATACCTAGCGCTCAGTATACAAATCGGAGATGCAAAGTCAAGAGGAAACATTGTCCTAGCTTTGATGTGGGTCGCCGGCTCTGTTCGGTGATGGGTATTGCCTTGAGCCGTTGAGGGTCGTTTTCTGAATGCGGGGGTGGCGATGCAGCAGTCGGAGTTGGCTGCCAAACGTCGGGCGGAATCCTGTCTCAGCGCACGTCGAAGGGGAGAAAGACGAAAGCCGCGAGGGTAAGGAAGGCCAGGTTCCAGCCGCCCAGCAGAGCGGCGAAGTGGCCGGCCCTTTGCGTTGGCAGGCTGAAGCCTACGGCTACGTCGTTGCAGCGACGCCCGCTTCCATGTAATCGAGGTAGAGCTTCTGCAGGTCCTCGTGGCCCAATTCCTCGCGGGTGCGCTGCATCACCAGCCTGCCTTCCTTCATGATGCCCACGCGGTCCGCAATTTCTTTGGAGCGGAAGATATCGTGCGTGGACATCAGGATGGCTTTGCCCTGGCTCTTGAGCCGCTTGAGGAGTTCCAGGAACTCGGCGCCCGCCTTGGGGTCGAGGCCGGAGGTAGGCTCGTCGAGCAGAATAGCCGGCGCGTCCTTGATCATGGCGATAGCGATACCGAGCTTCTGCCGCATCCCCTTGGAGAAGTCCTTCACGCGCTGCTCGTAAGCTTTCTCCTCCAAACCCACATCGGCCATCACCCGGTAGTAGTCCTTCTTGGAGAGGCTGCGTTTGCCGCCCAGCTTGGCAAAGAAATCGAGGTTCTGGCGCGCGGTGAAGTTCCCATACAGCATGACGTTTTCCGAGACATAGGCGACATGCTTCTTGGCTTCCAGCGGATTCTGGTGGCAGTTGATGGCGTTGATGCGCGCCTCGCCCTCCGTGGGCGGGATAAAGTCGAGAAAGAGATTGATGGCGGTGGTCTTGCCGGCGCCGTTGGCGCCCAGCAGGCAGAAGACTTCACCCGGAAGAATCTCAAAGTTGACGTGGTCGAGCGCGAGCAGCCCGTCCTCGTAACGCTTGGTCAGGTTAATCGCTTGAATCATTGCGGTGTTCATGCGCCTCTCCTTGTTGGAAAAGGGAGTCAGAAGTCAGCATCGTTCGGATGCTGGCCTCTTCCCTTTGTGGCTCGCTGACTGCCCGTCCTCGCCCTTTCTGAATTCTGATTTCGGCAGCAAGGCGGCCGTGCTCAGCGAGGCGGTTTCCGTAGTCCTTTACGCCAACGTAGACGACCAAAGGCGTGAGCCCAACAGCTAATAAGGCGATGGTCAGGAACCGCAAGCTCGTCATCTGGTCGGTCAGTTCCCGCCGGGCGACCAGCAGAACGGCCCGTCCGGCACTGGGCGCGGCGACTGAGGTCAACGATAGCGCGGAAGCCATTGCCCGCGACTGAGCCAAAACTCATCTCCTGGTCAGCTTGATGCCGAAGACTACGATGCCGCCCACCACGACCAGCAACAAACCGATCAGGGCGGCCGTGGCCTTGATATTGGGCGGCGCCATGACGTGGATGCGATCGGACTGGTCTTGGGTGGGCACCTTGCGGTTATTGGAGATGGCGTCGGTCCTGATCTTCACTTCGTAGTCGCCGACCCCGACGTCCGAGGGCGGCAGGATCTTCAGTTTCACAACCTCTTCCTGGTTCGGTTCGAGCTGGGCCACGGTATCCGGCGTGACGGCCGCGCGCCAGTTCAGCGGGTTCTCGGTCGAGACGTGGATGTTGTGCACCACGCGCGTGCCGGTATTCTTCACGGTCAGATTCAAGTCCACCGTCTCACTGGTGCGAATCTCCTGATAGAGGCTCGGGGCCGAAACCTCAATGCGGCCCACGCCTCGCGGGATCAATTGCAGCCGCACCTTGCCGCACTTGAACGCCTCGACCTGAGCGTCGGTGTAACTCTTGGAGGGGTCCAGGTGGCTCGCCTCCGCCGCGTCCATCACCAATGCCCAGAAGGGAAGCGGCTTGTCCAGCACCACGCGCTCGTCCACCTTGTCGGGCAGATACAACCGGAGTTGCAACCGCTGGCTGGTGACGCCTTCCGGAAAACGAACCTGGTACAGGCGCGACCCGGCTGCGGGCTCCAGGAAGTCGCGGGCAATCTGCTGCGGCAGATTGAGGGTCATCAGGGCAAACGGGTTCGAAGATTTCGTGAACTGTTCGAGGTGCAGGTTGTAGGTGGCTTGGCCACCCAGATCCGTTTCCAGTGAGACCTCCTCCGAACTCATACTGACGATGTTGGCCGAGGGGTCCTTCTGCAAGTAAATCTGCCGGTCCTCCTCCCGTCCGTTGTAGTAGAGCCCGACCACCAATGCGTCCACATCCTTGAGTAGGCCGAAGTCGAGTGTCTGTTGCTGACCGACCTCAAGCCTGGGGATGTAGGACGAATAGGGATCGGAAATCACCGCCCCGGGAACAATGCCCGCGCCTTGGCTCGTAGTGGCCGTGGGATTGGGGACACCGGCTGCTTCCTTCAAGCCTACACGGATATCGGTGAGCTCCCGCATCTTCATCTGGTCGGGCAACTGGACGTCCGCGTCGGAGATCCCAAACAGCTTGTAGTCGAGGACTACGCCGGAGGTGTTCTTCACCGTCACCCGCACATACTTGGAACCGTCCCGTCGCTGGTCTTTGATGGCGGAGACAATGTCCAGCCGCGGTGTCTCGGCAAACAGGCGGAGAAAAGCCTGCTGGAAATCCACTTGCGCTTGCCGATAGGTAATCTCCGCCGCTTCGTAATCGCCCTGCGGGCCCAGGCCCTGCTCGTAGAGGAGCTTCTTCCGGTCACGCTTGGCCTTGGCGTCCTTCAAGGCCAGATCCAGGCGTTTGAGCTCCAACAGGCGCTGCGCCTCGGTATTCGCCGAGGGTCCCGTCACGCCGCCCGCCTGGGCTCGTGCCTGGGACGCGGGTACCAGTAGCCCGACGAGGAGTAGGATTGCACCGAACTTGCGCAAAGTCGCCTCCAGGCCTTCCTGAATTGGACGCTGCCGCGCGGCTTCTGTCACCTGTACCTGGTGAACATCATAATCCAAAGGTTTGCCTACCCCAACACGATCCCTCGGGGCGAGATGGCCTTGGTCGCCTTTTCCCTGGCTGCGGCAGGCTGCTACCTGACGTCGTAGCGCTGGAAGGCCAGGACGGCGGCGAAAAGCATGACCAGGGTTTCGGCCGACAGCAATACCACCTTCCACAGGGCATCCCGCAATCCATCTGCCACCGAGGGCTCGTGATACATGAAACGCGGGATGCTCGCAGTCTGAAGACTGGCAAGCGAGAGATAGCCGGGCTGGAAGCAGAGGTGGGGGCTTTCGCTGTCGGCCAGGTCACGCTGGCGAATCCATTCTTCAATCTGGCTGCGATACTGGTGCCCCTGCGCCACCAACAGTTCCTCGCGGAGCACGCCCGCACCGTTCAGCGACTCGGCGCCATATTCAAACACGCCCGTGGGCGAGAGCGAGGAGATGCTCCGCACGATGCTCGCCTGCTCGAACTTCTTACGGAGGTAATCCTCCCAAATGGCCTCCTGGAGGTGTTTGCGCTTGTTCTGAGCGACGGTGGAGCGTCGCTCGGAAAGGTAGTTATCGGCCTTGCCCATCTCGCGCCCACGCCAGGTGGAACTTTCACCATGATATTCCTCTTCGACCTGGCTCCAGGCGCGGCTGGAACTCTCCCATATTTCGTTGGTGGTCGGCAGCTTGCGGAGGCGCTGGATGAGAAGCGCGCCGGCCCCAGGGATCACCACGATGGACACCACCCAGACCATGACCGCCAGAACCATGGTGGCGGTGGGGCGATGCGTGACCGTGGAAAGGAAAAAGCCGATGGAGAGGAAGAGAGTGATGTAGAACAGTGCCAGCAACAGGAAAAGACCCGCGCGCGCCAGTTCGGCCGGGCCAATTTCCACTCCGCCAAACAGCAGCAGGATCAGCGAAAGCAGCATGCCGGCCAGCAGCATCACCAGCAGGGTCGCCAGATTGGCCAGGAGTTTTCCGAACAGGATGGCATTGCGCGAGAGGCTGTACGTCTGCAGCAGCTTGAGCGTGCCCTGGGCCTTCTCGCCGCTGACGGAATCGTAAACGAAGACCAAAGCCAGCAGGGAGAAGGCGGTGCCCACCAAGAACGACCAGTCCACGGCCTTGAAGGATTCAATGAGAACATTCTGGCTGAAGGCCCGACGCGTACCGGGCATGTCGCCCCAGATGTTGATGGTGAAGTAATACTCGTTGGGGAGGCGATCCTGGCCTCCGGAGGCGAGGAAAGCGGTCTTGAGCGGGGTCTTGAGCACGTCGAAGACTTGGTTGGGGAGATCATCGAGTTTCTTTCGCTCCGCAAGTTGGCTTTCCCAGCGGCGCTGGACCTGTCGGTGCTCCGCGCTCTCGTTCTTGTAGAGAAAGGAGAACACCGCGCCATTGATCCCGGAGAGAATGAGAATCAGCAGCAGGCCGGCGGCAAACTTGAAGCTCGTCAATTGGTCCAGCAGTTCGCGTCTAAAAATGTGGCCCATGAAGCTTGTCCTTGGTTCGCAGTCTGTTGTCCGTGGTCAGAACAATGGACAGCTGGCTGCGGACAACTGGCTACTGATAACTGTTCTTTTCACCTCACGTCATATCGTACAAACCGCACATAAGCCACCAGGAAGAGAATCAAGCTCGAGAGGAGCAAGTATCCAATCTCTGGAGCGGCCTGCACCAGCGCGGAGCCTGTAGCGAGCCGAATGTAGGTAAACGCGGGCAGATCCCCGAGTGCCAGGCGGTGCTGGTCGCGACGGTCGCGGGTCTGCTCTTGTTGAAGGAACCGGGCCCAGGCCTCCTTGTCATGCAGCCAGCGGTTGAGGACGTCCTCGGGCTTCTCGCCGGTGGCGATCATCTCCTCGGCGGTCTTCCCAAGATACAGCACTGTCCAAGGCCGGTCGCCATCGTCGGCATCGGGCGTGAACCAGCGCCAGGAGCTAAAGGCGCCCTTGCGTTGCAGGTAGCCAATAAAGGTGTTGCGATACTGCCCGGCCAGAAAGAGGAAGCGGTTGTAGTCGGCCTGGGAGGTGCCGCTCGCAAAGGCCGCAGCATTGCGGAATACGGCGGTGGGCGAGAAAAACGACAGCGCGCGGGCCTCGGCAGCCTGCCGCTCGCGATAGCGGATGTATTCGCGCCAGATATCGGCACGCTTGGCCGCCAACCGCAGGGAGAGCTGAATAAGTTGGCCGAAGAAGTCGCGCGTCTGGTCGTAGTACGTGGCATCGCCGAAGTGGCACTCGAACGCCGTGAACCCTCCCCCACTGTTGTTGATGGCGTAATGGTACAAAAACATGGGCTCTTTCTTTATGTCGAAGTTGCGGGGGTCCCTGAGCTGCTTGACAGCCGCTTCCTGCTCTTTTTCCACCTGCTGCATCTTTTCCTGCACCGCGTCGTAAATCTGACCGCGGTGGCCGGTGAACTGCGGGATCATCGAGGTCAGGTTGGGCACGATGGTCACGAAGAGAAACCAGGCAAAGGTGCAGAAAACCAGCGCCACAAACGAACGGTGAACAAAGGCAGAAACCACCAGGCCCATCAGCAGCATCACCGTGAGGTAAAGAACATAGAGGAGGAACAGAAGGGCCAGCCGCGCGTACTCCAGCGACCCGAAACGGACCTCAGCCGCCATCCACACCACCAGCACCGAAAGCAGGCAGGCTACGGCCGTGGGGATCATCAGCGTCAGCCAGGCGCCCAGGAATTTGCCGAGCAGAAACTGCGAGCGCGACACGGCGTACGACATGGTCAGCTTCAGCATTCCCGCCTCGCGCTCGCCACTCACGGAATCGAAGGTGAACAGCAGCGCCAGCAATCCCAGGATGACGGCGACCACGACGGTCAGGTCAACCTCCGAAAAGATGGCGAGATACTCGTTGCCGCGGTTCTGCCCCTCGGCCTCTGTCTGCTCGACATCGACGCTCACCCAATAGTCGGTGCCCACGCGCCCCTCAAGCCCGCGGTTGAGTACGCTGAGCGGCTCGGGCGGACGATAAATTGTGGGACGAAGGAACGAATAGACCCGCGTCTCGGCAACCGAGTCGCGCGTCAGCTTTAGCTTGGTCTGGTAGCTATCGAGGCGGGCGTTGTAGTCGAGGCTTCCGATGTAAGCGGCGAGAACAGCCAGGATTACAGCGAGCAATGTGCCCACGGTGAAGCGGAGCGTCAGGACCAGGTCGTGGACCTCTTTGAATATAAGCGTGCCCAGAAGTGATCGGGGGGATGGAGCGTGGAGTTTGGCCGCCGAAACACTGCGCGCGCCTCCGGAGGTCGTATCGTCTGCTGTCTCCTTATTCATCGCGGAGGACATGGCTCCTTTCCGAGTCGGTCACACAAGTATTGGCGAGCCGACAGCGAAGGCTCAGCTCCACGCTTCTATTTTGACGTACGCGAAGCAGGAAGGAGAGGTTCCAGCGAATTCCGCTCTGACCCTGCCATTCTGTCCGTGAGACCCTTCGGGGGCCGTCGGGTCGAATGGATTTACCCTTCCGACCTGTGCCCGCGCCGACTCCTCCGGCGGGCATCAAGCGTGCGGCATTTGGGGCGAGTGACCTACACCCTGGGCGCGAAGTGATGCGTGGCGGTGGCGCTCACTCCCATGATGGCGACCACCCAGACAACGCCGAAGGCTGTCTCACCCATGGCCGCCTATTGCCTGAGCGCCTCCCTCGCGGCCCGCACGGCTTCCACGAACTTTCGCGCGTTAGAAGTGATCGCGTCGAGTCTTCCTTCCCGAAGCGCCTTCACGTCCACCAGTTCCGTGCCCACGGCCACCGCCGCGGCCCCGGCCTTGATGAACTCCGGAGTGGTTTCGAGGTTGACACCCCCGGTAGGGACGAAATCAATTTGCGGGAAGGGCCCTTTCAGCGCCTTGATGTACTTGGGTCCGCCCACCGGCCCGCAGGGAAAGATCTTCACCATGTCGGCGCCGGCTTGCCAAGCTGTCACCACTTCGGTCGGCGTGAGCGCGCCCGGGATGCACGCTTTGCTGTAGCGCCGCGCCACCTCAATCACGCGCACGTCCAGCGACGGCGTGACGATGAACTCCGCGCCTGCCAGTTGCGCGGCCCGACAACTTTCTGGATCGAGAATTGTCCCCGCGCCCAAGAGTACTTTGTCGCCGTAGCGCTCCGCAACTTTCTCCATCACGAGGAGGGCATGCGGAACGGTCATGGTAATCTCGGCGATGCCGATGCCTCCCGCGACGATGGCTTCCACGGCGTGCAGGGCGTCCTCCGGCGAGGGCGCGCGCACGATGGGTACTAGTCCTACTTCGCGGATAAGTGCCAACGCCTTCTCTTTTGACCAGGACATAGCCTCTCCAATTCTCGGAGTCCAGGATCGAAAAACCTGGCCGAGTTTGGTGGTTTCCGAATCCCCAACCCCGAATTCCGAACCCCGAGCTACCGCGCCACACGCAGGCTTGCGCCTTTCAGCAGCCCTTCCACCTCTGCCAGCGTCGCCCAATTGAAATCGCCGGGATTGGTGTGCTTCAGGGCGCTGAAGGCGTTGCCGTAACGGACTGCGGCTTCGTACGACTTCTTCACCAGGCGCCCGTAAATGAACCCGGCGCTGAAAGAGTCGCCGCCACCAATGCGGTCCACGATTTCCAGTTCGTACGTCACGTCCTCATAAAATCTCCCTTCGGCATAGGCGATGGCCGTCCAGGTGTTGCGCCACACCAGGGGATTCTCGCGCAGCGTGATGGCCACGGCCTTGAATTTGAACCGCTCCTGGAGTTTCCTCGCCACTTCTTTGTAGGACTCTGCGGAGACCTGAGTGAAACCTCTCTCGTCCGTCTTGCCTTCGGCCTTGATCTTGAAGACCACGCTCGTGTCTTCCTCGGTGGTGACGAGCACGTCCACGTATTTCATCAGCGGCTCCTGGACGGCCTGCGCCTTCTCCGGTGACCAGAGCTTGCTGCGATAGTTCAGGTCATAACTCACGGTGACCCCGGCCGCGTGGGCCGCTTCGAGTGCCTCGCGGGTCGCGGCGGCGGCAGAATCGCTCAGTGCTGGCGTGATGCCGCTGGTGTGGAACCACCGCGCGCCCTCCAAAACCTTCCTCCAGTTCACCTCGCTGGGCTGGATGGCGCTGATGGCGGAATGCGCGCGGTCGTAGAGCACGGAGCTAGCGCGCGGCGCGGCGCCGAACTCGACGAAGTACAAGCCCACCCGTCCGCTGTCGGCCCAGACCAGGTGGGAAGTATCCACGCCTGCCTGGCGCACGCGGTTCTGCATGAGCCGCCCCAACACGTTCTTCGGCAGACGCGAGACCCACGCGCTCTTCAGTCCCAACCGGCTCACGCCCACGGCAACGTTCAGCTCACCGCCGCCGATTTGCACGTCGAGAGAGGAAGTCTGCTCGAGGCGCTCGAAATGTGGCGGCGCCAGACGAATCATCGCTTCCCCAAACGTCACCACATCAACCATAAGGAACCCCCGGCGATGAAACCAGCTTCGAATCTAACCCGCCAATATAGGCCTTCCCGCAGAAAAATCCAGTCTCTTGTTGCGGGCGAGTGTGAAACACGTTCGCACTGTTGGGGCTTTTTGAGCCGCGGGGATTCTGCGACACCTGAATCCCGACGCGTGCGTCCCAGATCGCGCCCCTCCAATTGCCAGTCCCTCTTCCCTTGGCCCGGTAGTAGAATGCCGCTTGGCTTTCACGATGTGAGAAATCACGCAAAGGAGTCAGCAAATGCCGTATCCGAGACCCACTCGTCGTTCCTGGGCTGAACCCTGGAAGGTGAAGATGGTCGAGCCCATTCGCATGACCACGCGCGCCCGGCGCGAGCGCTCGATTGCCGAGGCGGGCTACAACACCTTCCTGCTGCGTTCCGAGGACGTGTACATCGACCTGCTCACCGACAGCGGTACCAACGCTATGAGTGACAACCAGTGGGCTGGCCTGATGCTGGGCGACGAAGCCTACGCGGGCAGCAGGAACTTCTACCACCTCTGGGAGGCGGTAACCGAATACTACGGCTACAAATACGTGGTTCCCACCCATCAAGGCCGCGGCGCGGAGCACATCCTCTCCAAGGTCATGATCAAGCCGGGCGACTTCATTCCCGGCAACATGTATTTCACCACCACGCGGCTGCACCAGGAATTGGCGGGCGGGACGTTCGTGGACGTCATCATTGACGAAGCGCACGACCCGGCCAACGCACATCCTTTCAAGGGCAACGTGGATTTCACCAAACTGCAGCAGCTCATCGACGAGGTCGGCGCCAAGAAAATCCCTTACGTCTCCGTGGCGGGCACGGTGAACATGGCGGGTGGCCAGCCACAATCAATGGCCAACATGCGCGCTCTGCGCGAGCTTTGCAGCCGGCACGGGATCCCGATTGTTCTCGACGCCACGCGCGCGGTGGAAAACGCCTATTTCATCCAGCAGCGTGAGGAGGGTTATCGGTCCAAGAAGATCGCCGAGATTCTGAGGGAGTATTGCTCCTATACCGATAGCTGCACCATGAGCGCCAAGAAAGACACGCTGACAAACATCGGCGGTTGGCTCGCTACCAACGACCAGGGGCTCTTCGAGGAAGCGCGCAACCTGGTGGTCGTTTATGAGGGGCTCCACACATACGGCGGTCTCGCCGGGCGCGACATGGAAGCGATGGCGCGCGGCGTCCCCGAGAGCGTGGACGACGACCACATCCGTGCCCGCATCGGCCAGGTGGAATACCTGGGCCAGCACCTCCTCGACTGGGGCATCCCGATTGTGCGGCCCATCGGCGGCCACGCCGTGTTTCTCGACGCTCGCGCCATCTATGCGCACCTCCCGCAAAGCCAGTTTCCCGCGCAGGCGCTGGCGGCCAACGTCTATGTGGATTCCGGTGTCCGTGCCATGGAACGCGGCGCCGTGTCTGCGGGCCGCGACCCGAAAACGGGCGAAGAGCGCTTTCCCAAATTGGAGCTCGTCCGGCTGGCTCTGCCGCGGCGCGTTTACACCCAGGCGCATACCGACGTGGCAGCGGAGTCAGTGCTGGCGGTTTACGAGCAACGCGAACAGGCCCGCGGCCTCAAGATGGTTTACGAGCCTAAATACCTCCGCTTCTTCCAGGCACGATTCGAACCTGTTTGATGGGCCCCAGAGGCACGGAGGGCACAGAGGACACGAACGAAGCAACGGGTAATAGGTGGGTGAAAGCGCAGGGACCTACTCCGGGATATTCGAGGGATGTTGACTGCCTCCTTGCTTCTGACTTCTGACTCCTGACTTCTGATTCCTGTCTTCTGCCTTCTCACATAAACCACTTCTTCCTCGCGTGCACCGCATCGCCAAACTCCCGCATGAACTGCATTTCCTCTTCGCTGAGCGGGCCCTGACGCACGGCCGCCAGGTTTTCTTCGAGCTGTCGAACATTGCCGGGAGCGGTCAGACAGACGTGGATGTGGGGGTTGGACAAGACAAATCGGTAAGCCATGCCGGGGGACGGGATACGCCCATCTTTAGGCCAGCCACGCGGTCGGCGGAGCAGGTACCTCCAGCGGGTGGCCGTGTAGCTTATGACGGTGGGATTGTGCGCGGCGAGGTGAGGGAAGATGTCCTGCTCGGCGCCGCGGTGCGCGGCGTTGTAGCGCATCATGAGGGCTTCGATCGCGCCCCGGGCTACGAGCGCCCCAGCCAGCTTCCGGTGGTGCGTCGAGACGCCCGTGGCACGCACCTTGCCCTCCTCCCGAAAGCGGTGCAACTCTTCCAGGACGCGCTCGATGTACGTCTCTTTGCCCATCAGACCAAGGAAGAGAAACACGTCTATGTAGTCCGTGCGCAACTGGCGCAGCCTCTTTTCCAGCGTGCGGCGGAGATTGGGGTACCACCAGAGTAAGTTGTACGCGCCGGTGGCGATGACGAGGTTCTCTCGCGTGCTGCGGGGAAGCTCGCGCAACACGCGGGTCATCTGCCAATCAATCCCATAGCAAAAAAAGAAATTGACGCCGGCGTCCAGCGCCTTATAGACCGCTTCCTTGCCGGGGCGGTAGGAGGCCGAGAGCCCAAGGCGGTAGATGCTTCGCCCGAGGCTTGGAAGCGTGGTGCGCTCGAAGTCTTGGTTCATGCGAGGTAACTCCCGACCCCCAGGTCGTCGCTGGCCGCGTGGCAGCCAGCGGGAGCAGGTTTGAGCCTTTTCCCACCTTTCGGCAGGCGGGGGATTCTAAACGAGTTTCGGAAAGCAGCGAAGGTCTTTTTGTACTCTTCGCATCGGTTTGGTGAGGGCGCGCGAATCGGCGCGTGATGAATGGCCATGTGGTGCCTGATGATCACAAGGGTCTGCGTCAAGAGGTCGCCCCGCTTGTCATTGCCGCGATGGCGGCCGGAGGCTGCCTCGATCACGGCTCGCGTATCCTTGACTTCAGCTTTCAGTGCCGACTAGAGTACGTGTTATCCTCTTTGCGGCGAAGCATTTCGAGGCGAGGGACCTTAGTTGGCCGGACTGGCAAAGACTGTCCTGGAAGATATTGTCGCCGTGCGTCGGCGGCGGATTGAGGAAGCGCGGGCGCGTGTGCCGCTGGGGCAAGTCCAAGGGGCCGCTGAGGCGCGTTCCGAGCGGCGTGACTTTCCCACGGCGCTGTCGAGCGGAGCGCTTCGCGTCATCGCCGAGCTGAAGCGCGCCTCGCCTTCACGAGGCTTGCTGCGCGGCGATTATCGTCCTCAGGAAATCGCACTGAGTTATGAATCTGCCGGAGCTGCGGCGCTGTCGGTGCTGACCGAAGAAGACTTTTTCCTGGGGTCGCTGGGCCATCTCGAAGCGGCACGCGAGGCCGTGGGTCTGCCCGTGCTGCGGAAGGATTTCATCCTGGACGCCTACCAGGTGTTTGAGTCGGTGGCGGTGGGCGCTGATGCCCTATTGCTCATGGTCACGCTGCTGGCGGACAGGGATTTGCGGAACCTGCTCGAACTGTGCCAACAGGAGCGGATTGCCGCGCTGGTGGAGGTTCATACGGAAGAGGAATTGGACCGCGCGCTGGCAACAGGCGCTTGGCTCATCGGCGTCAATAACCGCAACCTGAAGACGATGGA
>JBEKCQ010000069.1:0-25810 GCA_050014795.1 Terriglobia bacterium
AAGTTCCAGACCACGGCGGCGAGCACATTCTTCCCGGCGCGCAAGTGCGGGGCGATGTCGAGGGTCTCGAAACGCCAATGGTAGAGGTCGCCCCGGGCGGGGCCCGCCAGGACGCGCCTGCCGTTTACGAACAGTTCGTACCGATTGTCTCCGCTCGCATGAATCACGAACCGTTCGGGCGCCCCGCTCAGCGTGAACGTCTTGCGGAAATGGAACACGCCGAATTCCCGGCGGGGTCCGTCCGGGTGCGAAATCCACTGCGCCTTCCAACTTTGTCCGAGCAGAGCCGGGTTGATGCTTTGAGGCCTGGCGTTAGGAGGCAGGATGGCAAGCAGAAAGAGTATTAAGACTACTCGTGTGCGGAGAGTTGAATACATGGCTCGACATTCTCCTTGAGGTGACAGCTCTGGTCGTACAGCAGCCAAGCCGGAGGGCATTCCTACCGGCTCGCGTTCAGGTGCTACCCGGCCTCAGTATATTAGTTCCCCGAGGCCTGTCAATCGAAGTGGCGAGCGCAGAACACGAACCAGACAATGCGGTCCAGTGGCTCTGGCGGATGACTCAGCGGAGATTCTCATTCTTGTGTCTCGGGGGTGGAATGTAGTGGTAGATTGCCTGTCGGAGGACGACCGTGAGGCAGGTTTGCTGGGCTGTTTTGCTCGTCGGAATTTTCGCTGCCGCGGCGCGCGGAGCCGAACCCTACCTCCCCCCCTATGAAATCGGAAAGCTGCTGAAGGTTGAGAGGCAGGGAGATTTCGTTGTCTTCCACGCGCAGCGGGCCTCGTTGCGTGTCAACTTTGTGTCTGACTCCATCGTCCGGGTCTTCGTGGAGGTTTGAAGACCGGCCCTCGGCCAAATCCATTTTCGAGGGCAACAAATACCAGGCAGCAATTCCGGTTGGGTTCGAGGAGACAGCCTCAGCGGTCAGCATGAAAAGCAGCCGTCTCCGGTTGACCGTGGAGAAAACCGATCCGCTGCGGTTGGTCTTTGAAGACTCGGGTGGGGCCGGCTTGACCCGTATTGCGAAGCCACTACTCGTCGGCGGAATTCATTCCGACTATCATCGCGTGCGGTTCGAAATCGCCCCCGACGAGCAATTCTATGGACTAGGCGAGCGGTTCCACAGCTTCAATCATCGGGGCAGGGAGATTACCCTGCGCAACGTAGACGCCATCAACCAGCTTCAGGACTACAACTACTACAGCATCCCCTTCTTCCTGAGCAGTCGCGGGTACGGCATTTTCTACAACAACACCTGGGACACCACGTTTCGCTTTGGCAGCGAAGTCCCCGACGAGCTTTCCTTTGAGTCGCCCGGCCCGAATGGCGATTTCTTTTTCATCTATGGCCCGACGCCGCGCGAGACGCTGGCTGGGTATGTTGACTTGACCGGCCGCCCGCCGCTCCTGCCGCGCTATGCGTTGGGGCTCTGGATGGGCGATTTCCCCTACGAGAATCAGGAGCGTATTCCTCGCATCGGGCAGGAATTCATCGACCACCAGTTGCCGTGGGACAACTTCTACCTCGACTACGAGTGGGCCAATACGTTTTTCGATTTCAAGTTCAGCCTGACTACCACACCGTATCCTGAGGACCTGGCGGCCTGGTTTCGCCACCATCACCGGCAACTGGCTCTGATCGAGACGCCCTTTGTGAACGCCGAGTGTCCGCTCTACACATCGGCGCTGGAACGAAAGTTCTTCTGTGACCCCTCCAGCGCCTGGTGGCACACGCCGACCCGTTCCGGGCAGGTTGATTTTTCAAATCCTGAAGCCGCCCGCTGGTGGTGGCAGCTCCATGAGCCTCTGGTCGAAACCGGAGTCACCTTCTTCGTGACCGATGACGGCGAGTTCACGCGCGAGAAGGCGCTCACTTCCGACGGCGTCAGCGGCGGGGAGCTGCACAACTATTACAGCCTGCTTTACGCACGCGGCATGTTCGAGGAGATGGAGAAATCTTCCAACCTGCGGGGTTTCATCTGCTCGCGCTCGGGATTCGCGGGCTCTCAGAAGCACGGCACCTTCTTCGCCGGCGACCAGGATACGGAGTATCGCAACCTGCAAAAGGTGACGCGCGCGGTGCTATCTTCGGGTTTGTCGGGTATGCCGCTCCTCCGCACAGATTTGGCCGGGCTTTTCGGCGAATTGGACCTCCAAAGCTACGCGCGGTTTACCCAGTCCCAGGCGCTCCATCCCATGTTGATGCTGTTTACCTACATCCCTTCGAATGTCTCGTCCAACACGTATGCCGGCAAGCTCGACCGCCGACCTTGGACCTACGGGGAGCCGACGCTCCAGATCTTTCGCAAGTACCTCCAACTCCGGCACAGCCTGGTCCCTTACCTTTACACTCTGGCAGCAGAGGCCCACGCAGCCGGCACTCCTTTGTTGCGGCCGCTGCTGTTCGAGTATCCCCAGGACTCGCGATGCTGGGGCATCGAAGATGAGTACCTGGTGGGGAGGGACCTGCTGGTCGCGCCCGTGATGAGCAAGGACACGTTGGCGCGGCCGGTCTATCTGCCTGCGGGAACGGAATGGGTGGATTTCTGGTCGGACCGTGTCTATGCCGGCGGGCAGACCATCAACTATGAGGCGCCCCTGGAGGTGCTCCCGCTGCTCGTGCGCCGTGGGGCGATCCTGCCCTTTCAAGACCCGCTCCTGACGCTGGTGGATCATCCTTATCCCGAGCTGACATGGCGGATCTACCCTTCGTCCGCGACTGAGCGATTTGTGCTCTACGAGGATGACGGGCTGACCCAGGACTACAAGCAGGGAAACGCCGTTCACACCGGAATGAGCGCTGTGGGCGGTGGGACCCTGGAGATTCGCCTTCGCGCCGACGGCCAGCGCGATCGCAAGCACACTCTGGAAGTCCACCTCCTGCCGAAGAAGCCTGAGGCTGTACTCGTGGCGGGCAAAAGGATCAGGATTCAAAACGCGCCGCGAGCGAAGCTCCGGGCGGGCGCGGCCACCTGGGATGAAGCTCGAAAAATCCTCACGGTGCTCCTCCCGCGATTGCCGGAAGAGGGAATCATCGTCCGCGCCGAGTGACTCTGGGCAGGGGCGCGGGAAGGGCACCGACGGCGGGGAAGTCCTTCCCGATTTTTCGTGGTGGGCCGTTTTGAAGTGGGAGCGGCGAGTTGACCTCGCCATGGGGTGACCCAAAGCCGCCTCTACCTCGAACTGACCCGGGGTCGATTTTCCCCTTAACTTTTTAGGACAAGTGTGATAGACTACAATTTCTGAAAAGGAGTGCTTGGCGGCACTCTGGAGCGCCGAAAATGCCCCGCGATTCCGATGCGCCTATAAATACGGCTATAGAAAAACAAAGCTGGTATGTGGTGATATATCAACGACTTACGATTCCCACAGGCATAACAAAGCTGGTATGTGCCCTTTTTTCTACCACGTACAAGCTTTGCGAAAAAAAGCTGAACTTTGGAGCGAGTCAAGTGGTTTGTGTCAACGTCTTACTCTCGAGTGGCGGTCTACGAGCGGCGCGGGCGGCACATGCGTCGCGTGGGCTGCGATGTGGGCGATGATGAGAACTCGGACCAGTTCGCCGGTGCGGTTTCAGCCGGCTTCCGTCCAACGAGCGTCATATGGGGGGAGGGAAGTCTAGCGCTCCGCCGGTACGCACCCATGCCACGTGGCATGGATTTGTTATCTGGCGTATTGAGTTACAGGGCCCAAGGACGTATTATCTGAGAGGGAGGAATTGTTCATGCGCCATTGGGTGTCGGCAAGCTGTATGCGCATCTTTGTATTGTTCGCGGCTTGCAGCCTTACGGCTCACGCGCAACAGTTCCAAGGAAGCTTTGCGGGGACGATTACTGACCCCTCGAATGCCGTAGTGCCCGGAGTGAGCGTAACGGCGGAAGAAGTCAACAAAGGATCCACGCGCAGCGCGTTGACGCTGGACGATGGCACCTACGAGATTCCCCTTCTGCAACCTGGGAGCTACCGGCTGCGCGTGGAGAAGGCCGGTTTTCAGACCATCTCCTGGGGGCCAATTCCGCTGACCGTCAACGCGCACCTGCGGCTGGACTTCCAGATGAAGCTGGGTAAGACGGCGACGACCGTGACCGTGGAGGCGACCTCACCGATTCTGGACCCGCGGTCGGCCTCCGTCGGGACCACCCTGGAGTCGTCCAAAGTGGACCAGGTTCCGCTCAACGGCCGCAGTTTCCTGCAATTGATGCTGCTCGCCCCGGGTGTTGTCCCGGCCACCTCAGGATCGCTCCTCAGCGACCGGGGCGGCGGAATCAATGTGAACGGATTGCGCGAAACGATGAACTCCTATTGGCTGGACGGCCTGGATGACACCTCGATCGGCGTGGGCCAGTTCACGGTTGCCCCACCCATCGACTCCATCCAGGAGTTTCGTATGGAGACCGGGGTTTACGAAGCGAAGTTTGGGGCGCATGCCGGCGCCCAGGCCAATATCGTAACCAAGTCCGGCACCAACCATTTCCACGGCACCCTCTACGACTTCCTCCGCAACAGCGCTCTGGATGCCCGGAATTTCTTCGAGCCCTCCGTGCCGCCCTTCCGCCGCAACCAGTTTGGGGGGACCGTGGGCGGCCCCGTCGCATTGCCTAGGATTTACGACGGGCACGACCGCACGTTTTTCTTTTTCGCTTACGAGGGCTTGCGAGAGCGGCGCTCGTTCTTCAATCGAGCGCGCGTGCCAACGCTGGCGGAACGAAGCGGCGACTTCTCCGCGGATCTGGCCCCGGACTGCTCCGTACAAACGCTGCTCATCGACCCCTTCGCTTTGATGCAGGGCCAGGTGGCGGTCCTCACCAACCCGCTGACCGGCGTGCCGAACTCTCTGCCTTATCTGGATCCCGTGGGACAAGGGTTGGTGAACATTTACCCGGCGCCGAACATCGCCAATGCCCCTTGCGGGGGACCCAACTACACGGCGCTGGTCAACCGCCGGATCAATTTCAACACTTACACCACCCGGGTGGACCATCGCTGGGGAGATCATGACTTCGTCTTTTTCCGTTACAACATGATCCGCGACCATCGCTTCGTCCCCTCGAGCTCCGGAACGGGCAGCGGAACCAGCGTGCCGGGCTTCGGAAGCCTCCAGAGCAATGCCTACCAGATGGCGGGATTGGATTGGACCCATACGGTTTCGTCAACGCTGTTCAACGAATTCAAGTTCGGGTATAACCGCTGGCAGATCGCCTACAACAATGAGGATCAGGGCAATCTAGTCGCCCAGCAACTCGGCATCCAGGGCCTGGCAAGGCCGGACCCCAGCCAGACCGGTGTGCCCGACCTTAACTTCGCGGGCTATGACGGCCTGGGGGCGGACACGACGTGGCCGCAGGCCGGGGCCGTCAACACCTTTCAACTGGGCGACACCGTCACGCACATACACGGCAACCATTCCCTGGCCTACGGCTTCGATTTTCGCAAAGTCCGGCGCGGCAGTTTTGTGATCGACTCGGTCATTCGGGGCGAGTTCGATTTCACCGGCCTCGCCACCAACGGTCTGGGCCAACTTCCTTCGGATGTGCTGTCGCAATTGGGGTGCGCTCCTCCCTCCTGCGTCTCCGGTAACAGCGTGGCCGATGCGCTCCTGGGATTCCCCACTTTCTGGATCAACGGCTTCCAGCAGAATGTTAGCGGCGAGTTCGGTGAATATGACTTCTTCGCGCAGGACACCTGGCGGCTGCGCCGCAATCTGACCGCGACTTTTGGCCTACGCTACGAGTACAAGGCACTGACTACGGACCAACACGATCGGCTGGCCAATTTCGATTTCCACCAGGGAAGCTTGATGGTGGCAGGCCGTGGTGACGTGACCTTGATGAGTGCCTACGTCGATCCGGTCACTGGCGTCACCGTGTTCTCCCCGATCGGCAAGACGTACCTGGGGAGCACCGCCGAAAACCGTTCCTTGCAGCATCCGGACCGTGACGATTTTGCGCCCCGCTTCGGTCTGGCCTGGCAACCCTTCGGCAACCCCAACACGGTGGTGCGGGCGGGTTACGGGATCTTTTATGACCAGACATTTGGGGACGTCTACTTCCAGAAATCCAACAACCCTCCGTTTGTACGGATCACCGCCGGCAATTTGAGCGGCGCTCTTCCTCTGCTGACCGCCGGCCAGTTGCCGATCGGCACGGGAGCGCTGATCCAGACGGCTCTGGTGGGAGCGGCCGCGCCCACCTTTCCCACTATGAGTCCTTTCGAGCTCAACTTCCGTGACGCGATGATTCACGAGTGGCAAGTCGACGTGCAACGGGAGTTGGGCAGCGCTTGGCTGGTGGACGTCGGCTACGTGGGCACGCGGGGCCTGCGGTTGCCGCGCGAGGTGGACCCTAACCAGCCTGATCCATCCAATCCTGCGCTTTGTGTCAACGGCGCCTGCCCCCGTCGCTATCCGAGCTACTCGGGTTTCTCGTATACCGAATCATCCGGGACCTCCATCTACCACGCCCTGCAGACAAAACTGGAACGGCGTCTTACCAACGGCTTGGCCGTGCTCGGCGGCTACACCTTCTCCAAGTCCATGGACACCAACTCCGCGCCCTTTGCGACCGACCGCGACACCAACTTCCCGCAGAATTCACGCGATCTGGCGGCGGAGAAGGCGTTGTCGGATTTCGACTTCCGCCATCGATTCACCCTCGCTTACGTGTACGACCTGCCCTTCGGGACTCGCCTGTGGAAGACCGATGACCGGCGGCTTGGCTACCTGCTGAGGGGATGGGAAATGGCCGGGGCGGTGACCGCCCAATCCGGCGCGCACTTCACTCCGCAAATCAGTGGCAACGTCAGTGGCGCCGACGAATCCCAAATCACCGGCGTGGGTCACGCCACCGACCGCCCTGACCTCACCGGCAGCGGTTTGTACCCGGCGCGGCAAAGCCCCGAGCAGTGGGTGTTGGCCTCGGGATTCAGTTCCCCCGCACCCTTTACCTTCGGCAACGCGGGCCGCAACATTCTGCGCGGTCCGAGTTTGGCCACGTGGGACTTCTCAGTCATCCGGAGGTTCTTACTGCACGAGTCGAAATCCCTGGAATTCCGCGCCGAGATGTTCAACATCTTCAACCGCCCGAACTTCGAAATCCCGAAGGGGGATCTGGCTTCCGCCAGCTTCGGCAAGATCTTCAACACGGTCCAGCCCATCGCGGGTCAGGCGTCGGGCGGGCCAGGCGATCCCCGCGAGCTTCAGTTTGGCTTGAGACTGATTTGGTGAGTGGCGCGAGCGGGTCCGTGGCCCCCTCCGGAACCTGCTGGAGCCCCGGTGGGGACATCGGTGGGATGGAGCGCCTGGACTCACCCACAAGGCCCCGTGGAATCGGCGCAAGTGCTTGGGAACGAATGGCTGGGAGGCAGGGATTCGAACCCCGATACGCAGATCCAGAGTCTGCAGTCCTACCGTTAGACGACCTCCCAGTGAAGAGGCTCTCTTACAAGTAACTGGCTGTGGCGCGGCTTGTCAAGCCTTTGTTGCGGGCACAGGCTGGCAAGACGGTGGAAAGAGCACAGGCGAGGCAGTCTAGAAGAGGCGGAAACTCACTTCGATCATGACCCGCACGGGGACCGGGATACCGTTGCGCATGCCGGGCTTGAACTTCCAGGTGCGGACCGTCTCGAGAGCCTTTTCGTCCAAGCCCAACCCCAGGGGCTTCACGACCCGTGCGTCGGTGACGCTGCCTAGAGTATCGACGACAATCAACACCACCACCGTACCCTGGTACTTAGCCTTGCGCGCCTCCTCTGAGTACGGGGGCTCCGGCTTGTAGATGGGAATCGGCGCTGTAACACTTCCGCCAACACTGTATGCGCCGCCGCCGAATCCGCCGCCCTCGCCGGGGCCGAGGCCGCCACCCCGGCCTGACCCGATGCCGGTTCCCTCACCGCTGCCGATTCCTCCCCCGAATCCAGGCCCGTTCGAGGCTGGGCCCGCCACACCCTGAGGATCGCCCCAAGGCGCATTCATCGCCATCTGGGGCAGCTTCAGCTCGGGCGGCCCCACCAAGGTCGGCTGCACGGCCAACTTGGGATCCAGGTTCGGGAGCACCGCCATGGGCGGAGCAAGCTGCGTCTTGGCAAACTTGGGAACTGCCCCTTTGGACGCAGGTGTCGGGGAACGGTCGCCGCCGCCTCCACCGCCACCCATCTTCTCGTCGGGCCCGGTGAGCTGGCTAAGGTAGGGCGAGATATCCACCAGGCTGTACTTCGTAGCGGCTTTGACAGGGGTCAGCATGCGCTCGATCACAAAGGGTAGGACGAGCGCGCTCAATACCACAACATGTACCAGAACGGAGTTGACCCAGGAGGCTGGCTGCTGCTGGTAGTCCTGCCAGATTTCCGGGACCTCAATCGGCTTCGAGGTCACTGGAATGGACGGCGCCTTGGGCTTCTCAAACAAAGTCCGGAACAGGTTGGGCAGGTCGCGGTACCAGGGCGGCATCTCCGTGATGGGGAGTCTGGCTTCGCCCCGGTAGTACTTCTGCGGCACGGTGATCTTGGGCTCGCGCCAGAGGTCGCGAATCTGACGGAAGGCAGAAACGAAAACGTTGGGAGTGTCAACAAAAGTGAGCTGATAGACCGGTTCGGCCGGCTTGCTCTGGCCCGCAGGCGGCTGCTCCAACCCAACTCTGACGTGAAGATCGCTAGATGGCATCAATCAAAATCCCTGGCCGCCTCACACCACCCCGACGCCCGGCCCGGTCAATCCGCGTCTCCCTACTTCATGATGTCCGCCGGGGCAACAGAGTTGCCTCCGAACGCGAAATCTCTCTGAGTCGACGCATCCGAATTCGGCGGCGTTCTCTAACTACTTTACCACATTTCGCCCGTGGGCCGAGATGCAAAATCACCTCGTCCCACTATGTCTTCTCCTCTTTCTTAGACGCAGCAGACTCTACGCAAGTTCCGAACAATCCGGCAGGTCGCTGCATCCTTCGGCGGCTGATTCCTGACTGGCCTCCTTGTACGGGCCAGGTCAAAGGGCCACGAGGCCAGGGGCAGGGAACCGGGGCTCCCGGTCCGAGCCCTTGGGATTCTTGCCGTTCCGACGCAAGGTGTGTTACTTTCATAACTTCGCGACCGCTTGCGCCTGCCCGACAGTGGCACACAGGGGCCGGCCGACGGCGCGATGCAGGAACCCATGGCCAAGAAAGCAGTCGAAGCGGAAGCACCCTCCAAACGCAAAGCCGATCGTGGCGTCTTGCTGCGGCTGTGCGTGGCGGCCTGGCTAGTCCCGGGTTTCGGGCACTTGCTCGTGGGGCGCAGATGGCGGGCTTTGATCCTATTTGCCTCCATCCTCGCCATGTTCCTGCTCGGCGTCGCCATGCAGGGCAAGTTCTTTTCGGTCCATTCTCCGCCTTACTTGCACAGGCTCGGCTTTTTCGGCGAGATGTGTGTCGGCGTGGCCTTGCCCGCCGCGCTGTTTTTCGGCTACGCGGGCGGTGACCCGTACTTCGTAAGCGCCGACTATGGCACGGCCTTTCTGGTCGCCGCCGGCATGCTGAACCTGCTAACGGTTCTGGATGCTTACGACATTGCTCTGGGACGCAAACCCTGAAGGACAGTAACGAGTGACAAGGGACAAGTGACGAGTGAAAAGCCTTGGCTCGTCACTGGCAACTCGTCACGTGCCACTGGTTTGAGATATGGTGTTATCACACTTCAACGCAATGGTGTTGTTTTCCCTCCTGGTCTCCGTGGTTTTCGGAGTCCTCAGCAAAGACACTCCCCGCGAACGGCTGATTTACGGCGCCAAGGTCTTCGGCGCCTTCGTCGCTGTCGCTTTGGTCCTCGGCTGGATCATGTATCCGGTGCCCTGGTGATTGCGCCATCGGAAGTCAGCCCGTCCCGCCGACAGCACGCATGGGTCCCCCGCAGGGGGGAACGTACGCCGCGACTACTAAGAAGGATTCCGGCGCAGACCATCCCACACGCACCGAAGTTCAGCTTCGCTTTCTTGCCAAAGCTGGTATGTGATAGAAAAAAAGGCACATACCAGCTTCGCTTCGTGAAATCAGCCATCCTTTGTTTTCAATAACATACCAGCTTCGGTCCGTCTGTGGAAAAAGTAACTTGCTCATTTTCTAGCACATACCAGCTTCGCTTGCGCATGTCCGTATTAATAAGAGCATCGCAACTGCCGGGGCATTTTCAGTGCTCCAGACTGTCGCCCACCTAGCCTCCGCGTTCCGCTTGCTCTCATCGAGAGCTGCTCCGCGCCCGGCGTGACCATGCTAGGCACCTTTTCAAAAACCGTAGTCTAGCACACTTGTCATCAAAAGTCAAGAAAAATCGGCGTGGCGGGATCGCAGGCGGTTTGCCTTCGCGCGAAAATCGAAACTGGAAATTGGAAACTGGAAATTGGTGACTTTTGGCTCGTCACTTGTCACTCGTCACTCGCCTGATCCCGCCGTGCTCGTGGAAAAGCCGCAGACCTAAAGAACAGGTCTGCGCTACGAGGTACCACCTACAGTTCGACGACCCCCGTGTGCCGTATGCCGTCTACTGTCCATCGCGTTACCAGACCGCTTGAATTCGCTTCGTCCGAGTCATAAAGTAGCGCCGCCTGAAGCAACGCGTTTCTCTCCCAAACAGGAAGCGTCGAACGTTTGCGGCGGTGGAGAGCACCAGGCCAGGAGGAGACAATGTCGGGAATCAGTCGGCGAGAATTCAATCGTGCGGTAGTGGGAGCCGCGGGAGCAGGCTTGGCGGCCCCACTTCTTGACGCGCCGGACGCGCGCGGCGCGGAGCAGGCGGCCCAGCAAGGATCTATCACGGATGTGCCGGGAATCAGGGTGGGTCATTTCACCGACTCGCGCCGCCCCACGGGCTGCACGGCAATCCTTTTCGATGATGAGGCCACAGCCGGGGCCGATTACGACGGCTCCGCACCGGGCTCGTACCTGGGGGTTTTGCTTCAGCCCGTGAGCCCCATCGACACAATTCATGGAATGCTGCTGACAGGGGGAGGCCCGATGGGGTTGGCGGCCGTGCCCGGGGCAGTCCGGTTCCTCGAGGAGCGGCAAAAGGGCTTCGACTGGGGTACGCCGGGCGTGCGTTACCCGATCGTCGTAGGTGCCGTGATAGCGGATCTTGATATTGGCGATCCCAAGATCCGGCCGGATGCGGAGGCGGCATACAAGGCTTGCCTGGCGGCATCGACGGCGCCCGTGGCGGAAGGCAACGTAGGGGTGGGCGCGGGCGGAACCGTGGGCAAGATGCTCCTCTCGCAAGGCTGTGGCGGCATGAAGGGCGGGCTTGGAACCGCCAGTCTGCGCGTGGGCGAGGTGGTCATTGGGGCGATGATAGTGCTCAATTCCGTGGGGGACATCATCGATTGGCACACGGGCAAGATCATCGCCGGGGCGCGCCGCCCGGATGGGAAAGGCTTTGCCAATATCGTCGAAACGGTGAAGAAAACGGCAGGCAGTGTCCAGAACGCCTCGGTGCAATTCTACGACCCGGTGCTGCGCAGCACGACGCTGATCGTGGTGGCGACGAACGCCAATTTCTCCAAGACCGCGCTGACCAAGATCGCGATGATGGCTTCGACCGGCGGCGCTCGCACCATCAACCCGTATCACACCAACGGCGACGGCGACAGCACGTTTGCGCTCTCGACCAACAGAGTGAAATCCGACCTCTCCATTTCGGTGGTCGGAACCCTGGCAGCGGAGGCCGTGTCGGAAGCCGCCTTGCGGGCAGTCAAAATGGCCAGCTCCATCGAAGGGTGGCCGGCTTACCGTGACTTCACGCTGAAGCTGACGTAGCGTGATAAGGAGCGGCGGGCCCTCCGGGTTTCGCTGCGCTGAGGTGGGGGATGCCTTGACTTCGCTCCAGGCGAGCCTTAGAGTAAGCAGCACTCGAAGGCAGTTGCGTCCGCACAGCGGCAGTCCCGCTGACGGGCACCGCGCGATTGCATTGCGGAGGCCATCGTCATGATTCTTTTCGCGGGAGTGGGGCCCTTTGTGACCTTTCTCGCTATCGCCGCGTTTGGCTTCGTCTTCCTGCTAGCCAGCGCCATCTTTGGCGATTTGTTCGAGCACGGCGATTTCGACCACGACACGGATGTCCATGGCGGCGGGCCCAGCATTCTGAGCGGCCGAGTCATGAGTGTGTTCGTTACAGCCTTCGGAGCCTTTGGCGCCATCGGGACTCATCTGGGTTACGGCGTGGGGCCCAGCACGGCGATGGGCTTCGGAGGCGGCGTGGCCTTCGCGGCGGTGATCTATCTGTTCGCGAGCTTCCTTTACAGCCAGCAGGCTACGAGTCATGTCCGAGTGAGTGATCTGGTGGGGTGCACGGGCGAGGTCAGTGTAGCTATTCCCAAGGGAGGCTTGGGACAGGTCCGCTGTACGCTGGGTGATACGGTGGTCGAGAAAGTCGCCCGCGCGAAGGACAACGAGGGAATTCCGGCGAACGCGCTGGTGAAGATCGAAGAGATCGTCGGCGAGACCATAATAGTTCGGCGGGCCGAATGATTCTGTGCAGGTCCGAACCACCCTGGGGCAGAGACCTGCAACCAGCCGGCACAGGTAACTGAGAGGAGAAAACATGCCGTTTCAACCATTCGTCATCTTCCTGGCGGCAATTGCGGCTATTGCGCTGCTCATTGCGATATCGCGGTTTGCCAAGAACTACATCAAGGTGGCGCCCAACGCCGTGGCCATCTTCAGTGGCCGCAAGCACAAGCAGCCGGACGGCAGTGTAAAGGGCTACCGGATGGTGGTGGGAGGCGCGGCGTTCAAATGGCCGCTGCTCGAACAGGTTGATTACCTCCGGCTGAACGTTTTCACTATCCCGCTCGAAATCAAGCGAGCTTACACGTTGAAGGGCGTCCCGATCTCGGTGAAAGCCGTGGCCAACGTCAAGATCAAGGGCGACAACATCTCGCTGTCAGCGGCCGCCGAACGCTTTCTCGGCATGCCTCCCGACCAGATCCAGCGTGTCATCTTCCAAACCCTGGAAGGCCACCTGCGGTCCATCCTGGGCACGCTGACCGTCGAGGAGGTCAACAGCGATCGCGCCAGTTTCGCGCAGAAGTTGACCTCGGAAGCTGCCTTGGACCTGGAGCGGATGGGTATTGGCGTGGACGTCCTGACGGTTCAGGAAATCAGCGACGAGGAAGGTTACCTCGACGCCCTGGGCAAGAAGCGGACCGCGGAAGTGAAACGCGACGGAACTATCGGTGAAGCCGAGGCCACGCGCGACGCCAAGATCAAGTCCGCCCAAGCCATGCAGGAAGGTGAGAAGGCGAAGTTCGACGCCGATGCCAATATTGCTGGGGCGCAACGTGACTTCCAGGTGAAGCAGGCCCAGTACCAAGCCGAGGTTGAGACAGAGAAGGCCACAGCAGCCCAGGCCGGCCCGCTTTCGCAGGCGAAAGCGAGGCAGGCCGTCGTGGCCGAGGAAGTGCGGATCGATAAGGCACGAACCCAGGAACAGATCTCCGTCCAGGAGCAGGAAATCCAGCGCAAGCAGAAGGAACTGGAAGCCACCATCGTGCGGCCTGCGGAGGCCGAGCGGCAAGCCGCCATTCTCCGCGCCGAGGCGAAAAAGCAATCGGCTATCCTGGAAGCTGAAGGGCAGAAATCGGCCCAGATCGCCCTGGCCGACGCCCAGCAGACGAAGCTGCGGCAAGAAGGCTTGGGCCGCGCTGCCGCCGTGGAAGCCGAGGGGCGCGCCGAGGCGACGAAGATCGAGGCCATGGGCTTGGCGCAGGCCCGGGCCATTGAGGCCCAGGGTGTTGCCGAAGCGCAGGCCATCCTGAAGAAAGCTGAAGCCTGGCAGCAGTTCAATGACGCGGCCAAGCTCCAGACCATCCTGGAGAAACTCCCGAACGTCCTGCAGGCTGCGGCAGGAATCTTCGGAGCCGTTGCGGCGCCGCTCGGCAACATCGATAAAGTCGTGGTGATCGAGCAGGGTGGCGGTGGAGACGGGGGCGGAACCGGCGGTATCGGGCGCATCGCCCGTACCGGCCCGGCCCTGGTTTTCAGCCTGCTCCAGCAATTGCAGGCGCTGGGGCTGGATATTCCCACCGTGCTCGCGCAGCTCGGCGCCGAGGGTGGGAAGCTCGCCGCGGCGAAGCCGGCCTCAGAAGCCCCGGCACTAAAACCCCCTGCCGGCAGCGCTGAAGGCAAAGCGAAGTAGCTGTGAGAAAGAAGTCAGGAGTCAGAAGGCAGGCGTCAGAAGACTGATAGCTGACGGCTGACCGCTGAGGACTTATGTCATCCTATCAAGCCTCTTCCAAAGTCAATCGCGCGGAGGCCGATGTTCTCGTGGTCCATTGCAGCGATCATCGCTTCCAGGCCGGGCTCTATGAATTCTTGAACCTGAGCCTGAACCTCAACGAGAACTACGACCTCTTGGTGATTCCCGGCGGGCCGCAGTGCCTGACGCTAGTCGAGTACCTGCCGAAATTCTCCTGGGCAACCTGGAAGTGGTTTCGGTTCCTGGTGGAGAATCATGAACTCGAACGCTTGATTCTGATCGCCCACCAGGACTGCGGCTGGTATAAGGAACTGCCTTTTCACCTCCACGCGTCATCCGAGCCGCGCCAGCGTCAAGAGGAAGACCTGCGGCGGGTGAAGCACGCGCTGGCGAAGGATTTCCCCGAACTGCACGTGGAGCTTTATTACGCCGGCTGGGACGCGGACGACCGGGTCACCGTCGAGGCCATTTCCGCCTGATGCCCACCAACCTCCAGATCGCCTATTACGGCGCCATGACCCTGCTCATGGGGCTGCTCATCGGGCTCGAACGGGAGCACTCGCAGAGACCGGATGAGTCGCTGTTCGCCGGCGTGCGGACGTTTCCCCTGATTACTCTGGTGGGTTTCCTTTCCGGGTTGGTGGCGCGGGCGGGTTCGGGGTGGGTGTTGCCGGTGGCGCTGGCCGGCGTGTGCGCCATCTCCGTGGCCGCCTATGTGGTCACCGCGCGCGGCCCCCATCGGGGCGCGACCACGGAATTCGTGGCCATTCTGGCCTTCGTGCTGGGCGCGCTCACGGCCTTTGATTACCTGATCCCTGCGGCCACCTTTGCGGTGGTGAGCACCCTGATCCTTTCGATGAAGGCACCCCTGCACCAGTTGGCGGAGAAGATTCAGAAAGACGAACTCTTCGCCATCCTGAAGTTTGGGATTGTCACCGTTATCGTGTTGCCTCTTTTGCCCAACCGGACTTTCGGGCCGTTTGACATCCTCAACCCGCGCCTGATCTGGTGGCTGGTGGTCCTGATCTCGGCCATCAGCATGATAGGCTACGTCCTGATACGTTTCTGGGGAGCACGGCCGGGGATCGCGGTGACCGGATTCCTGGGCGGCCTCGCGTCCAGCACCGCCACCACCTTTGGCCTCTCGCGGAAGGCCCATGACGCCGAGGCTTCCACGGCGCGGTATTTTGCGCTCGGCATCGTCATTGCTTCCACCATCATGTTCGTTCGCGTGCTGATTCTGGCCGCGGTGATTCACCCGGCGCTGGGGTGGTCGCTGGCCTTGCCCATCGCTTTTCCGACCGTGTTGGGCGCCGCAGTAGCATTGGTCCTGTGGAGGAAGAAGGAGGGCCAGGCGGAGGCGAAGCTCGAGGTGAAGAACCCGATGGAGCTTAGCCAGGCGCTCCAGTTCGGCCTGCTGTTCTCCGTGGTGCTCTTTGTGTCGAGGGCTGCGCATCACTACTTTGGATCGGCTGGGGTGTACGTGGCCAGTGCCTTGGCCGGGCTGACGGACGTGGACGCCATCACGGTCTCCGTCGCACGCTTGGCCCTGGACCATGTTCTCTCGAACAATGCAGCCAACGCCTCGATCCTGTTGGCGAGCGCCATGAACACCGCGGTGAAGGGAGGCATCGCCCTGGTGATTGGCGGGCGGCCTCTCCGACCCATCATCGGCCCGATTTTCCTCGCCCTTTTTCTGGTTTCCCTGGCGGCATGCCTGGTGGTCGCCACACAATGAGTGCCATCCTTCGTTTGGACGGGTCCACTGGAGGAAGTGGAGAATGACCTTATCGCCGCGGTTCGAAGAAGCGCTGCTTTACGCCGCCCGCCTGCACGCCAGCCAACTCCGTAAAGGTGGGAGTATTCCTTACGTCGCGCACCTGCTGGGGGTGGCCAGCATCGCCCTGCAGTATGGCGCGAATGAGGACGAAGCCATCGCGGCCTTGCTCCACGACGCCATCGAAGACCAGGGCGGGGCCGCCACACGTGAGGAGATCCGTCGCCGCTTTGGCGACGGGGTAGTCGACATTGTGAACGGCTGCACCGACGCCGATTCCTTCCCCAAACCGCCTTGGAAACGACGGAAAGAGACCTACGTGGCGCACATCCGCAACGCCCCAGCGTCGGTGCGCTTGGTCTCGGCTTGCGACAAATTGCAGAACGCGCGAGCCATCCTGGCCGATTATCGGGTGTTGGGAGACACACTGTGGCGCCGTTTTAGTGGAGGGAAGGACGGAACCCTGTGGTATTACCGCGCGCTCATCCAGGCGTTCCGTGAGGCAGGAACGAACCCGCTGATCGAAGAACTGGACCGCGTCGTCTCCGAGATTGAACGCTTGGCGTCCGCGCAGTAAGTCCGCGAAGTCCAGGGCGAACCACCGCCTGCATCCCGACCCAATCAAGAAGGCAAGCCGTTAGTGCTTGTCGGCAGTCACGCCGGGCCAATCGTCGGTGCGGAAAGGCGAGGCGGGTAGCCCGGTGCTGTTGTAGAGACTGCACACTGGGTAGTCTGCCCATGCATAGCGAACGGCCACGGGGCGCGGCACCTTGTCGCTGCGAACCACAACTGTGTTGCCTTCGATGGCGGCGTCGGCCGGGAAGAACTTGCGGTCTTCGCTGGCGATCTCAAAGCCTTTCATCGGCTTGCCGCCTCTGCCCACGAGCCCTCCGGTCACGTGCTTGAATCGCAGCCGAATCTTGTCGCCCTCGACGGTCTTCGACTCATAGACGGGGCCGGAATAGACCACATCCTTCCCGTAGGCAATCGCCTGAGCCGCCAGGGCCAGGCGGCGGCCCACTTCCTGCTTGTTCTTGGGGTGGATGTCGTGGGGGTCGCCGATGTCCGCCGCGACGGCCATGCCGGTCTTCGGAAGCGACAAGGTCATGAGTTGCGCCTCGCGCAGTTCCGCCCACGTCGTCTTGGGCGACCAGTCCTGTACGAAGCCGGCGAGTTGCACGAACAGGAACGGGAAGTCGCCCTGGCCCCAGGCGCGTCGCCAATCCTGAATCATGGCCGGGAACAGTTTCCGATACTGGTAGGCCCGGTCAGCATTCGATTCACCCTGGTACCAGATTGCCCCCCGGATTCCGTAGGGAACGAGTGGCGCGATCATTCCGTTGTAGAGCCCGGCGGCGCGCCAAGAACTGCTGTAAGGGTCCGACGGGAACTCTGGAGGCGGTGGCGCGGGCTTGCCGTCGGTTTCGGCTTTGAGAGAGGCTTGATGCCACTCGTCCAATTGGTTCCGATACTTCTCCAGGGACTTGGGATAGTCAGCCAGTTTCTGCTCCCAGTCCTTGCCAATCGGAGCAAGCTCCGGCTCGACTGCGAGCGCCCCCGCACTCGTCCACGCCTCGGCGGGTGTGCCGCCCCACGAAGTGTGGATCAGGCCAATCGGCACGCCCAGCGCCTTGTGAAGTTCCCGGGCGAAGAAGAAACCGACAGCCGTGAACTCCCCGGCGGTCTGCGGGGTGGCCGCCACCCACTGGCCCTGGGTGTCATGTTGCGGCTGACCGGCGACGGCCTTCTTGACGGTGAAGTGGCGAATCATCAGGTAGTTGGCCGCGGCGATTTCCTGCTCGGCGTTGAGGACTCCTCCCCAGGCCCGCGGGCTGTTGCCGACCGCCATCTCCATGTTGGACTGGCCCGAGCAAATCCAGACCTCCCCGACGACCACGTTGTGGAGCGTGATCGTATTCTTGCCAGCGACGGTGATTTCGAATGGCCCGCCCACCTTCAATGGACCGATCTCAAGCTTCCACTGGCCTTTGCTGTCGGCGGTGGCTGTCCCTCGCTGGTCCGCGAGCGTGACGGTCACCTGCTCGCCAGGCTCGGCTGTGCCCCAAACGGGCACCTTTGCCTCACGCTGCAGAACCATGTTGTCTCCGAACAACGCCGGCAGCTTCACTTCGGCCAGGGCAACAGGCGTGATCAGTAGAAACCAACTCCACAGCAGTATTGCTACTCTTCGCACCGAGGGACGCATTCCTCACCTCTCCTTGTTTTCAACTCGCAGCAGGGCATCGCGGGCAGGCGCGATCCCGCAGGCGCGGTGATGGTATCGACGATCCTGAGTGAGAGCAAGGGTCAAAGAGTCGATTATCAGGTTGCGCTGCGTGACTGTCCTGGCCGCATGAATTGTCGTCGCGGGTGGGTCTGGACTTTCGATTAGGTGGAGCGGGTTCCGTACCCCTGCGAGTGGGTCTCTCCTACTTCGGCTCAGGAACCGGCGGCTGAATCTCGGACGCTGCCGGTTCGTTGGGCAAAGGTTCTTGAGGCACTGACGCCGGGGGTGCGCCGCTTGGAGCTTGCCCCAGCCGCCGGGCCGCGCGTTTCTCCGCTTTCATTCGCGCCTTCTCCAGGCGCTTCGCTTCTCTCTGCCGTTTCTGAAATGTAGCTCTCTGTCGTCCTGCCATGCAGGCTCCTTTCACGGTCTGGTGAGTGCCGGAATGGTGCAGAAGCTTCGCCCGGCAAGCCCGCCTTACCAGCGGGGTTCGCGCGGTGAGCGAGTCCCGCGGTAGTCGTTCCCGCCGCCCCGGCGCTTCCCGCCAGAGCCACCGCCGGAGCGGAATCCCCCGCTGCGTTCCGGTCTCGGGCGAGCTTCATTGACGGTGAGCGGGCGCCCGCCGAAGTCCTTGCCAGCAAGGCTGGCAATAGCCTTCGCGGCGTCGTCGTCCTGAGCCATCTCGACGAAGGCGAACCCGCGCGACTTGCCCGTGTCGCGGTCCGTCATGATTCGGACCTGCTGCACTTCTCCGAACGGGGCGAAAATTTCGCGGAGCCCGTCTTCGGTCGCACCAAAGGGTAGGTTACCTACAAATAGGTTCTTCATTCATTCTCCTCGCAGGTTGAAAATGCCACGCGTTTTGGAGCGGAGTGATGGGGAGAACCTTCGTCCCCCATAAAGCAGTACCGGTGTGGTCAATCAGTGGCGTGTAGGAGAAAAGCCCCGCAGCCTCGAATGAAGAAACGCCGGAACCGACGCCCAATAGCGGACCCAACCATTGTCTCACATTCCGCAGGGTTGCGTTGAAGAATTAATTGAGCGGGAATCTACGTGAGGAGCCCCGGCGCTCTCGGTGAGGCTGGCGAATCTCGTCCCTCGGGCATGACCCTGGGCGTTGAACCGGATCCCGGGGATTAGCCGGGCTCCTGGTACATCTCCGCGTGGTGGCGGACCTCGACGCCGTCGATCAAGAAGAGAACGTCCTCCGCGATGTTGGTGGCGTGGTCGGCCAGGCGTTCCAGACTGCGGGCCACAAACATCAGGCTGACCGCTTGCCGGACGGCTTGCGGGTCCCTCTCCATAAAGCTGATCAGCTCTTCGTAGACCGAGTCGCGCAGTTCGTCCACGGTATCATCGGAAACCAGGACGCTGCGCGCCAGCCCGGCGTTGCGCTGCACAAAGGCGTCCAGGCTCTTGCGGACCATCGCCTGCACCAGGGTCGCCATGTGGGGAATATCAATCAGCGGCTTGATAAGCGGCTCACGCATCAGCGAGAGCGAGCATTGCACGACGTTGACGGCAATGTCGCCCATGCGCTCCAAGTCGTTGTTGATTTTGATGGCCGCGGTGAGGAACCGCAGGTCGGTCGCCATGGGCTGTTGGAGGGCGAGGAGCCGGGTGGCCATCTCGTCGATTTCAATCTCCATGCGGTTGATCTTCGCTTCGTTGTGCATTACCTGCTGTGCCTGGAGTTCGTCCTTTTCGACTAGCGACCGCACACTACGGAAGATGGAATCCTCCACCAAGCCGCTCATCTCGAGCAGCCGATTCCGGAGGTCATCGAGTTCTTCCGCAAAGTGCCGCAACATGCTCGTCCCTTTCTGGCCATTCCCGCCAGCCTGGCAGGAGGCCGCCGACTCCAACCTCCGCTCAACCGAAGCGGCCCGTGATGTAGTCCTCGGTTTCCTTTTTCGCCGGCGTCTTGAAAATGATCGCCGTGTCGTTGAACTCCACCAGCCTACCCATCAAGAAAAACCCTGTGAAGTCCGCCACTCTGGCCGCCTGTTGCATGTTATGAGTCACGATGACGATCGTGCACTGTTCTTCAAGGCCGAAGAGAAGCTCCTCAATCTTCGCCGTGGCGATGGGATCCAGCGCCGAGCAAGGCTCGTCCAGCAGCAACACCTCCGGATCGACCGCCAAGGCGCGCGCGATGCACAGCCGTTGTTGCTGGCCCCCGGAAAGCGCATACGCGGACTGGTGCAGCTTGTCCTTGACTTCGTCCCACAAGGCGGCCCGAATCAAGCTTCGTTTTACCGCTTCCTCGAGCGACCCCTGGCCTTTCCAGCCATTCACTCGCAGGCCGTAAGCCACGTTGTCGAAAATGGACTTCGGAAAGGGATTGGACTTCTGAAAGACCATGCCCACCCGGCGGCGCAGTTGGGAAACGTCCATCTCGAGCGTGCTCTCGTTGTCCAGGAGGATCTGGCCCTCGAGGCGAGCATGGCGGACCGTTTCGTACATGCGGTTCAGGCTGCGCAGGAAGGTTGACTTGCCGCAGCCCGACGGCCCAATCAGGGCGGTAATGCGGTTCGCTGCGATATCCAGGCTGACGCCGTGCAAAGCCTGGGTCTTGCCGTAGTAAAAATCCAGGTCGATCACCCGGAGTCTGGCCGCAACTTCGGGCAGGTGGGTCGCCCGCCGCCTTTCCGATCGGTCCTCGCGAGCCTCGGGAGTCAGAAGTTGGGCGTTCATGATGACGCTCATAAGTATCCCGCCGCCGAAGTGAGTCTGCGGGACAGAACCACGCGGGCCGTAATGTTCGCCAGCAACACCAGAGCCAACAGAACCAGTCCCGCCGCCCAGGCCTGCCGGTGCCAGTCCTCATAGGGGGCGATGGCATAAGTAAAAATCATGACGGGAAGCGACGCCGTAGGCTGATCCCATCCGGGGCTCCAGAATCGGTTGTTAAAAGCGGTGAATAGCAGAGGCGCCGTTTCGCCCGCCACCCGGGCCACGTCGAGCACGATTCCGGTCAAGATTCCCCGGAACGCCGCGGGAATCACGACCGTGACCACGGCTTTCCATTTGCTGGCGCCCACAGCCAGGGCCGCTTCGCGCAGCGATTGCGGCACGGTGCGGAGAAATTCTTCGGTACTGCGCACGGCGATGGGAATCATCATCACGCCGAGAGCCAGTCCCCCGGCGAGTGTCGAGAAGTGCTTCATGGGGAGGACTATCATCGTATAGGCAAAGATTCCCATCACGATGGAAGGCACCCCGTTCAGCAGGTCGGTCGTGTACCGGACCAGAAAGGAGAAGGTCTTCCCGCCGAACTCCGCCAGGTAAACGCCCCCCATGAAACCCACCGGGACGCCGGTCAGCATCGCCAGTAGAAGCAGTTTCGCGCTCCCGACGATGGCGTTGGCCATGCCTCCGCCCGTCTCGCCCACCGGTTTCGGCAGTTGGGTGAAGAAGGCCCAGTTAATGGCCCGCCCGCCGTTCCAGAGGAGATAGCCCAGGATGAAGAAAAGCACCGATACCGTCAGCAAAGCGCAGATGCCGGTCAAGCTGAACATCACGGCGTTGAGGGACTTTCTCCACAGCGAACGATAGTTCATGCGTGCGCCGTCCCCTTCCGCTGCGTAGCCAGGATCAGCAGGCGCGCCAGGCCGTTGAGGATAATCGTCAGGATGAAGAGCACCAGCCCCAGCTCGATGAGGGCGTGAACGTAGAGATCGCTGGTCGCTTCCGTGAACTCGTTGGCAATAACGGCGGCAATGGAATAGCCCGGCGCAAACAAGGAGGAAGAGATCTTGGGATCGTTCCCGATGACCATAGTCACGGCCATCGTTTCCCCCAGCGCCCGGGCCATGGCCAGGAAAATCGAGCCCAGAATGCCCGCGCGCGCATAGGGGACCACAACCCTCCAGGTGGACTCCCAGCGCGTGGCGCCGAGCGCCAGCGCGGCCTCTCGCTGCTCCACCGGGACGGCCAGCAGGACTTCCCGCGAAATCGAGATGATGAAAGGGACGATCATGATGGCCAGAATGAGTCCCGCCGCCAGCAGCCCCACGCCGTACATGGGTCCCTGGAACAAGGGAAGCCATCCCAGGGTCTTTTTCAGGAAGGGCTGCACGGTGGTTCGCAACAACGGCACCAGCGTAAACATCGCCAGCAGTCCGTAGATGACGCTGGGAACCGCGGCCAGCAACTCGATGACGAAGGTCAGCGCATCGGAGATGCGCGGCGGGGCCATCTCCGCCAGGAAGATGGCCGCTCCGACCCCCAGCGGGACGGCAACCAGCAAACCCACCGCCGAGGTCACTACCGTGCCGAAGATAAAAGGCAGAGCCCCAAATTGTTCGAAGACTGGATCCCAGGTGCGGGAGAAAAGAAACTGCCAACCGAACTTCTGTCGCGCCAGTCCAGAGTTCCGGTAAAGCTCGAAAACCAGGAGCGCCGTGACCAGGATGATGGCAGAGGCAAAAATCAGGACGACGAGATGCGCCACCTCATCTCCGCTCCGCAGCCGGAGAAGAAAGGCGCGCACCCACCGTCGGCGGGGCGCGCCTCCCACCGCAATTGCCGTGCTAGCCATGTTATTGGATCTCGGCGATCGCTTTCAGTTCCATCGCAACCACTTCCTTGGGAAGCCGGGCGTAGGCCAGCGGTTCCGCGTACCTCTGCCCCTCGGTCAACATCCAGTGGAGGTAGTCTTTGAATACGATACGCTTCGCCTCGTTCCCGAACTTCGCGGGCACCAGCAGCCAGGTGAAGCTGGCAATGGGATAGGCTGTCTTGCCGGCCGCATTCGTAATCGAAACCCGGAAGTCATCCGGCATATCCTCAACCGCGCCAGCGGCCGCCGCCGTGGTGCTCGCCAAGTCGGCCTTGATAAAACTGCCCGAGGAATTCCGCACCAGACCGTAGGGCATCTTGTTCTGGATGGCGTAAATCAGTTCCACGTATCCGATCGAACTCGGCGTCTGCTTGACCAGTCCCGCCACGCCTTCGTTGCCCTTGCCGCCCAGCCCCACCGGCCAATTCACTGACGTGCCCTTTCCCACTTTGGTCTTCCACTCGTCACTGATTTTGGAGAGGTAGTCCGTCCAAACGTAGCTCGTGCCGCTGCCGTCGGCGCGGTGCACCACCACGATATCCTCGCCGGGCAGGGCCACGCCCGGATTGGCGCGCGCAAGCTCGGCATCATTCCACTTCGTGATCTTTCCCAGGTAGATCCCCGCCAAGACCTCCGGGGTGAACTTCAATTCCTGGCTGACGCCCGGAATGTTGTACGTGGGCACCACCGCGCCGAGCACCGTGGGGAAGTGGAGGATCTTAGTATTCGCTTGGCTGAGCTGCTCATCGGACATGGGGCCATCCGTTGCCCCGAAATCGACCGTGCCCGCCAGAACCTGACGAATGCCCCCACCCGAGCCGATGGATTGGTAATTGATCTGAATATCCGGGTGGAGCTTGTGGTATTCATCAAACCACTTCGAATAGATGGGATAGGGAAAGGTCGCGCCCGCCCCGTTTACCAGCACGGGTTCGGCTGGCGGGGCTCCGCCGGGCAACGCAGGAGCACACGTCAAGCCCACGGCGAGCAGCAGACCGAGCCAATGACCTGAGTGAATGCGTTTCATATTATTTTCCTCCTTCAGAGTAGAGTCGTCCCATTACAGCCACGTTAAGCTGCGGTTAAGTCCTCTTTACGCCGTGCCAGAGGGCGGCCGTCACAGCCGCCCTCTCCCGGATCAAAAGGTGAACTGCAATTGGCCCTGGTAGCGATACTGGGTGTTGGCGCCCCGCTGCAGGTTCACATAGAAATTGCGGCCTGGATCGTTCGCAGCCAGCTCGTTTTGAATGAAGAGCATGTTCTGCCAGGCCATAAACTTGTTAATCCCCACGTCGAAACGGATCATATGCGTCCGCAGGTTCACGCCCGTGCCCGTCCCGACGTCGTCGTCCGTAATCTGCGAGATCATGGAGTTGGCCTGCTTGTAGAAGAAGCCGTACTTGAAAGCGACGTCGCCGGCCTTCTTGGTTTCGCCCGCCGAAATCTGACCCATCAAGGCATTGCCATAGAAGTCGGCGCCGAAGTTCTTCGCACCGTGGAATTCCAGGGAAACCGGGAAGCCCTGCCGGTGCGACTTCCAGCCCTGGTAGTCGAGCCGGTAAACCACTTGGCCGATGTGGAAGCTATCCGCGGTGAAAATTCCCCCCCCTTTGGTCGTCGTGCCATTCCCCGTTCCGGTGATGGCTCCCGACAAGGTCACCCCGTTATAGGGGTTTCCTAACAGCGCGTATCCGGAGGCCAGCGAGGCCAGTTGGATGGAGTTGGGATTGCGCCAGAGTTCGAAGTTGACCGTCGCCTGATGAGACCAGTGCTCGCTCGGGGAGGCGGTCACGACGATGCCCTGGTCAAACATGTTCGTGCTCGGTACTTTCCGTCCCGGCGTATAGCCGGCGTCAGTGGCATAGGCGGAATTGGACGCCAGGACCTGGACATTCGGATTGGTGAAAATGTACTGGCCGGCGCGAAACTCAAACGTCACCTTGCCCAGCGAACTCGAGGTAGATTGGGACCTAGCAATTTCCTGGAAACCATTCAGCCGGACGTCATCGTCGATCAGGAACCGGGCGTTGTCCGCGAAGGCTTCCGATATCTTCCCGCCGCGGAGATCAAGCAGATGGTTGGGATGGTAAGCTCCCCAAGCCTCGCTGAGAAGGATCGAACCGCGGGTGACGGTGCCGTTGTAGTCGCTATCGTACGTCAGCCCGTTGTTGAAGGGTCCCGAACTCAGTTGAAGGTGGGTGTCGATCTGGTCGCTGACCGCCTTGTCGACATTGAACCGTAGCCGATAGCGCGCCCGGACGTTCTGCTGAGACCCGGCAACGTCGTTGGAAGAGCGGAAAATATTGTCAGAACGGAGGCGCAAGTCGCCGCTGAGCTTGAACCCGGCCAAGCCCTTATTGAGCACGCTGACCGCTTTGTCCAGTTGATCCACCTTTTGGGTGTAGCCCTTCATCTCGTCCTGCGTCACCGGAGACGCTCCTCCCGCCGCTCGCGGCGTCAACGTGCCACCAGCCCCAACTGGCTGGGCACCCGATGAAGAGTAGGAAAGGCCCGCGCTCACCGCCTTGGCGGCTGGCGCAATCGGAATCACCGGCGCGAGACTCGCCACCTGTCCGAGATTCGGTCCCTCAGCAGATGGGGCGCGGGAAGACTCCAGGGCTCGTTCCAGCATTTGCCGCTGCTCGTCAACCGCCGCGCGAAGCTGCTCGATCTGCTTCTGCTGCTGCGTCAATTGCTCCTTCAGCAACGCAATTTCATCGGCCTTCGCCGGCGCCGCGGCCAAGCTCGACTTGGTGTGCTTACGGCCCGGCGTTTTCTCTTGCGCAGCGCCAAGAACCGCGGCTCCCGCCTTCGGGGCGAGGCCCGGCTTCTTTTCTCTTCCTGCTTCAGCAGAATTCTTCACGCCACGGGTGGCCGTGTCTGCTGCCCAGGAAGAGCCAACCATCAGGCAGCCCGCAAGAAGAATTGAACCCACTAAGGCCACTAACATGCCCTTTCGTTTCCGCATCACAGACTCCTTCTCTCGAAACAGTCTCCTTCAGCCACGGAGAATCAAACTCGCCGCCTGAGTAGGG
>JBEKCQ010000070.1:0-18582 GCA_050014795.1 Terriglobia bacterium
CCGCAAGTAGATTTCCGTCTTGCCGCTCGCCGTAATGCCGTGCAGCAACACCGGATGAAACTGGCGAGTCTCAAGCAACTTGGTCAGCTCATCCAGAACTCCGGTTTGCGCGGGCGTCAGTTCCGGCCACATCTCCTGTTCTTGCGTCGTCACATCCTCGAAACCCTTCGATTCACTGAGCTCAAGCCAGCCTTGTTGGCTGAATTTCTTCAGATGCGTCAAATTGGCGCGCGTCGCCTTCAGCAACTCGCGATGATCATCCACCGGGCCCTGGCGATTGAGAGCCTCCAGGATCCTCCGGGCCACCGGCGACAGTCGCGGCGCTCGTTCCGGCAGCGGGCCGTGCACCATCTGATGCGCAGGTGGCGCGGTTAGTCGCACGGCCAGCACCTTCCTTTGCCCGCGCTCCCGCTCGACCTCAGAAACAGTTATCCATCCCTCCGCCCGCGCGTGCGAAACAAGCATCTGGTTGAATTTCCGCCGGACATTTTCAAACGGCATCCCTTGGTTCCCTGCCTCGTGGCCCGCCAGGTATCGGAGGAGGCTTGCTTCCTCGCTCGCGCGAACCTCCCCCAGCAGGCTGGAATCGAGCTCGTCGAGTTTCCGCCTTCCCGCCTCGGCAAGCAGGAGCAGGCGTGCCCGGCGCGTCTGGGCCCGCAGCGGTAGCATGGCGCGAAAGACCTCGCCCACGGGAGCCAGGTAATACTCGGCAATCCAAAGGCCGAGTGTCAGAAGCTCGGGAGAAAGCAGCGGCTCCGGGTCTAAGACGCGCAAGATCTCGCGCACCTTGAATCCCAGCGCCACGCGCGCCACCGGCTCGAGCGCGACACCCGTCGCGCGACGCGTGGCCAGCGGAACCAGCACGCGCTGCCCCGGCCGAACCTCCATCGACTCCGGCACGCGATACGTCAGCGGATTACGAATCGCGGCCAGAACGGCAACGTCAACCAACCTTCCCCCGGCCTCGGGGCTTTTCTTTCGACCCATGCTGGCATTCTAAGCTGTGGAGGGCTGCATTGGTAGAGGGGTACGGGTGGCGGCGACTGGATGTTGAAGATCCTGGCGCTTTGCCCGGACGAAGAGACGCGGGCTAATTTTTTTGTTGACATTGCGGAAGCCGGTAGTAAGATTCGCTCCACCCCTGGATCGGAAGTGCCGACAAAAGAAGCGGAAGCCTCGCGGCCTGGCAGGATGGGCTCCGGTGGCAAGCTTACCTCCAGATTCTTCAAACCTGGCTCCAACCGAAGATAACGTCCTCGATTGGCACAATGATGCGATCATTGCGCTGGATGAACTCTATGAACCTGCGCTCTCCGGCTCGGACGCAGCGCGCGAGAAGCTGCGGTCCCTCGCGGACAACCTGGTGCAGGCAGCGGGATTGTATGGCACGGAAGTGAAAGCGAGGTTCAGGCCGTGAAGAAACTCACGATAAGCGGATCGCTTCTATGCGTTTTGCTATTGTCCTTGGCGGCCGCCGCCGCCGAACCGGGCCAGTGGAAAGGGCTCAAGTTGGACGTATCCACTCAGGCCGAAACCGTTGCCATCCTTCGCGAGCCCGCAGAGCGCCAGGAAAACCAAAAATTGCGGACGCCTATTGACTTATTCCTGGCGAAGGACCTGCGCCTTCAAAAGTTGACGTTCAAGGGAGGCGAGGGATTCAATCGCGCCGAGCTCTATTTCCGCGACGGGCGATTGCGGGTTATTCGGGTGGATCTGAGTGCGCCCGTTAAGGCATCTTCTTTCCCGACCGCGTATAAATTGGAATTCCTCCCGAAACCATCGGGGGTCATGTACGCATTGATTGGAGAGGCCGAAGCGTCTTGGGTTGTTGCTTCTGTGAGTCCAACCTTGGGCAGCTTGCAGGATGATGCCGTGGCCTACCCAGGAGAGGTGCGCACCCTTTGGCTGGTCTCAAAATCCCTCCGGGACACGGCTGGGATGGACGGCTTGAAGTAGACCGCGCTGATCGGGGATCTCGCGCCCGCCTAGGCGGTGACATAAGATAATAAGGAAGGGCTGAGATGAAGACCTTTTGGGCGGTGTTCTTCGGGATTCTTGCGGCGGCGGCGGCGATTGGATTGCTGTTTTTAGTCGTTCGGGTCGGGTCCGAGATTGCGAATGCCCCAAGCCTCTCGACTATGAACCAAAACTCCGCCGTGGGCTCCTTGCGCACGATCTCTACAGCCGAGATTACCTATGCGTCCACGTACAACACCGGTTGGAGTAAAGACCTCGCATCGCTCGGGCCGGGATGCACTCCGCCAGCCGCCAACTGCGCTGGCTTGATTGATGAGGTCCTGGCCGGGGGGAAGAAGAGTGGCTACATCTTTCGATACAGCCCCGGCGCAGCAGGCCGTCGAGGGAGAATCGATAGGTACACGATCACCGCTAGGCCGGAAGCTTTCGGCAAAAGTGGAACCAAGAGTTTCTTTGTCGATGAGAGTGGGGTGATCAGGGAAACCTCCGAGGACCGGGAAGCAACCACAACCGACGGGCCGTTGGGTTTCATTCCATGAAGAGAGTGCAAGTTGGGCGCTCCTGGTGGCATCCATAAGAATAACGATGGAGGTGTGTCATGCAAGGCCTTGCTGGATTAACGGCGATCCTGGCCCTGGTCTGGCTGGTAGCGGGCTTGATCTTCTTTCTGATGGTTCTGTCCATCGCCATCGACGCCGCCCGGTTGGTCAGACGGTGCAACCGGATCATCGAACTGCTTCAAAAAAGGGTCTGAATTGTTGATTGTTAGATTTTTGGTCGCCAAGTGGTCGCCAACTTGTTGTCCATTCTTGATGCATCCGAAAATCTGGTCGCCAGGTTATCTCACAGATTCTACGCACCTTCCGCTGTTTACCCTGTGAGGCTAAGCCTTGGTCGCCAAGTTTTAGCTAAGTTGCTCGGTAAGTTCCCGTAACTCCTTTATTCCCTGTCTGCCCTTTTCGTCTTTTCTTCGCCCCACCGCCGTTTTCTGCCACGCATCTCACGCCACGGCCCTCCCCCTCTACTTTACTAACCCTCCCCTTTCCCACCACATCCCGCCATTTCCCGCCATCTCCCCCCTGGCACTCCCCACCCAGAAAACGGGCAGAGCACGCCGTGCTTTACCTGAGAACGACTGGGCGCAGCTTAGGTCAGGCTGGCCCGGGCGCGGGCCGTGACCAAACCAGTATAGAGATTGCCAAGCTGGTCCAGCATCTTGACGGCGGAGGGAAAGTTACGCCGGTTGATGTGCTCGATGTTCAGCCCCAGGGGCGGAGGGTCAGGGGGCAGGTTGTCAAACACATCCAACAGGATCCGCTGCGCCAAGTCCAGCGACCTTTCAAAACAGGAGTCGGCGGAACCTTCGCCGCCCCGCAGCAGGAAATGGTCCAGGTCCGGGGGAATGTCCGCTCCCAGCCAGCGCATGAATTCGAGATCGCGGGGATGACTGACCGGCGCGAAGCTCAGGAAGACCCGCGCCTCCAGGCCGTTGAGCCGTTGGATAAGCCAGACGATGTCATTAGAGTCAAACAGAATCTGAGAGGTGAAGAACGTGATGCCCGCGGCGTTCTTGCCGCGGATACGGTCGGCCTCGTTCGGGCGGCTGGGGATGGTAATGCCCCCCAGGGAGATGGGCAGCCCGGCCGACCGGACTAACGCCGCGGCCTGAAGCGGGTCCGGCCCCGGATAACGGATTTCCGGCGATTCCCCGCCCACCAGGATCAGGTGCTCGACGCCGAACTGCTCGTGGGTTTCGCGGAACCAGCGCTCCGGGTTCGGATCATGCACCACGACGCGATTGATGACGACCTCCGTCGAGAGTTCGCGGAGGATTTGTACCCCCAGAACTCGTGGTTCCACGCGCGGCACAAAGCGGTGCGTGCGCTCCTTGCCGCGGGATTCGTCGTGAATCTCCGGCAGGTTGATGGCGTCCACCAAGTGACGGACTCCCTTGGCTTCGATAAGCGTAGCTTCCAGAGCTTCCGGCTTGCCGACGACTGGCGGCACAATCTCAAACAAGGTCACCGGAATAGATGGATTCAGGAGCTTGTCCTTCAGACTCACGTCTCAGTTCTCGCTTTGCCCGATCGCTGTTGGCCCTGCCGATATAATCAGCTTAGTCGGAAAGGCCCATAACCGCAACCTCGGAATGGCCCTCGAACCGCACTTCGGCACGTGCTATGCTACGCGCTGACTTCCCAACGAGAGGTAAAGCTGCCATGACGCGAAGAATCGCTCTGCTCCTGATTCCAACCCTGCTAGGTGCGTTCTATCTGCTACGCCCCGTGCGTGCCGAGGCGCCTCGCGCCCCCGAGGCGACTCCGCAACAGCAATGGTTTCGCGACGCCAAGTTCGGCATGTTCATCCACTGGGGCGTGTACAGCGTGCTGGGCGATGGCGAATGGGTGATGAACAACCGGGGAATTCCCGTCGCCGAGTACGAGAAACTCGCACCGAAATTCAATCCCACCGAATTCAACGCCGCCGAATGGGTGGCGCTCGCCAAGGCGGCAGGCGTCAAGTACATCACCATCACCAGTAAGCACCACGACGGCTTCGCGATGTTCGCCACGAAGCAATCAGATTGGAACATCGTGGACCGCACACCCTACAAGAAGGACCCGCTCAAGATGCTCGCCGACGAGTGCCAGAAGCAGGGCATCAAGCTGTTCTTCTACCACTCGCAGCTCGATTGGCATCATCCCGACTATTTCCCGCTGGGTGGCACGGGCCACACCGCGGGCCGTCCCGCAGGCGGAAATTGGTACAAGTACCTGGATTACATGGACGCGCAACTGACCGAACTCCTCACCAACTATGGCCCGATCGGCGGCATCTGGTTTGACGGCTGGTGGGACAAGCCCCAAGCCGACTGGCGATTGGAGAAGACCTACGGCTTGATTCATCGGCTCCAGCCCACCGCACTCATCGGCAGCAATCACCACAGGCAACCATTCCCCGGCGAGGACTTCCAAATGTTCGAGAAAGACTTGCCGGGACACGCCACGCAGGATTTCAATGTGGGTCAAGAGGTGGGAGCGCTGCCGCTCGAGACCTGCGACACCATCAACGATGCGTGGGGATACAACAAGAACGACCGGCACTTCAAGAGCACCAGGCAGTTGATTCACTACCTGGTGCGCGCCGCCGGCTACGACTCAAATTTCCTGTTGAATGTCGGGCCGATGCCCAACGGCAAGATTCAACCCGAATTCGTGGAGCGGCTGAAGGCCATGGGTGAGTGGCTCGCGAAGAACGGCGCGAGCGTCTATGGCACGCGCGGCGGGCCCATCACACCGCGGCCTTGGGGCGTAACCACACAGAAGGGCAACGTCATCTACGTCCACATCTTGGACTGGCAGGATTCAGCGCTCCTCCTGCCGAAGCTGGCGAGACACGTGGAAAGCGCCAGCATGCTGGGCACCGGCGACAAGGTCGAAGTCGTCGACGCCGACTACGGCACGGTTCTTAAGCTCCCTGCCTCCGCCAAGGACCCGGTAGATAACATCGTAGTGCTCAAGGTCAGGTGAGAACGCAGGCCGCGAGACGAGAAACCAAAGGGATAGCCCGTGAAAACCTTTACTCTGACAAAGCAGTACATCATCTTTTCCCTGCTAACATTGGGTATCTACACACTGTTTGTCGCGATAGGACTGGCGTTGATGGTCACCGAGTCGCGCAATTCTCAGGCACCTGATAAATGGTTAGCCCTCCCGTTTATTCTCGTAATCCTCGTCATGTGCTTTCTTACTCTCAGGCCACCTTACAGGCTCACGATCCGGGACGACCATTGCGTGGAGTTCAAAAGCCTGCTTCGGACCGTCGTGATTGCTTCACATGAGATTAAATCCATCAAAGCGCGGATCTTGCAGCCCGGAATGGCCGAGTTGAAACATGAGAAGGGGAGAATCCAACTCGCGCTGCAATTTGATGGGTTTTACGAATTCCTGGGGACATTAAAGAAACTGAATCCCGACATCGAGATTCGGGGCTGTTAGGTGGGGGCAACGCGGGACGTGGCGCGCCCCTACGCGCGGGCTTTCAGAAACTCGCGGATCGTCTCAAAATCCTCGCGCAGGATTTTCTCTTCGCGCGGGTTGCGGAGGATATAGGCGGGATGGTAAGCGACGAAAGCCTTCGTCGATCCGTAAGCAAAGAACTGGCCGCGCACTCGGGTGATGCCTTCCTTGATGCCCAACAGCGTCTTCATCGCGGGCGCGCCGAGGCAGCAGACCAAGCGAGGGCGAATGGCCTCGATCTGCCGGAACAGAAACGGTGAACAGGCATCGACCTCGTCTTTTTCCGGCGTGCGGTTACCGGGCGGGCGGCATTTGACGATATTGCAGATATAGACTTCCTCGCGCTTCATTCCCACAAACTGGATCATGCGGTTCAGGAGCTGGCCGGCGCGGCCCACGAAGGGCAAGCCCTGCTCATCTTCGTCAGCCCCGGGACCTTCACCCACGAAAACTAATTCGGCGTGAGGATTCCCCTGGCCGAACACAATCGTCTTGCGTCCCCCGGCCAGCCGGCAGCGCCGGCAGTCGCCTAGATCGGCGCGCACCTGTTCGAGCGTCTCATGCTCGCGGCGCGGCGGGGGCGGAGCTTCGAATAAACTCAAAGCGAGCGGTGGTGGCGAAAGATTGACGGCGCGGGATTCGGGGCTCGGCCTGCCGCCCAAAGGCTCTGGCCGACGGGTCGGGACTCGGGACTCGGGAGCCGCGGACGACGTAGCTGCGGCAGCCCGAGGTTGCAGGTCTTGGCCAGTTTCGGATTTCGAGTTTCGAGTTTCGGGCCTGCTCCCTGGCTCGCGGCGATAGAAGTCCTCGATGCCCAAGTCCCGGTAAAACTCCAGCCAGGCAGCCAGTTGTTCGCGGAGTCGGTCGTCCATGGGCGTGCAGTCTCAGGTGCCGGGGCGTCAGGTGTCGGCTTTCAGTCTGCGGCTTATCTTGCCCAGCCCCTACTCTTCCGTAGCTCGACCACTTCGTCAAGGATCCGGTTGGCGACGTCCAGCTTCGGCATCTTCTCGAGCGGCTTCTGGCGGCCACCGGGAAAGAGCAGTGTGACCACGTTCGTGTCCACGTCGAAGCCAGCACCTTCCTGGGTAACGTCGTTGGCCACCATGAGGTCGAGGCGCTTTGCCTTGAGTTTCTGCGCAGCGTTTTCGAGCACGTGATCCGTCTCGGCGGCAAAACCGACCACCAGTTGGCCCGCGCGCCGCCGCCGCGCGATTTCGCCCAGGATGTCTCGGGTGGGTTTGAGTCTCAGACCCTTCGGCCCCTTCTGCTTCTTGATCTTCTCGGCCCGGAACTGTGCGGGCAGGAAATCCGCCACGGCGGCCGCCATCAACACGATGCTGGCTTCCTCGAGGCGCGACAGCACTGCTTCTGCCATCTCGCTAGCGGTGCGAACCCGTTCCACCTGAATGCCCGCAGGCGGGTCAAGGTGTGTGGGCCCGCTCACTAGAATGATGCGCGCGCCGCGCCGCCGCCCGGCCTCTGCCAGCGCGTAACCCATTTTCCCCGAGGACCGATTGCTGAGGTACCGGACCGCGTCCAAAGGCTCTTCCGTGGGCCCCGCGGTCACCAGCAGCACCTCGTCCCGAAGGTCTTCGCGCAGTCCGAGCGTTTCGAAGACCGCGCGCGCGACGGCCTCGACGGAGGCGAGGCGGCCCGCCCCGGTCATCCCGCAGGCGAGGTAACCCTCTTCCGGCTCGACAACCTTGATGCCACGCGCGCGCAGAACCTGGAGGTTCTCCTGCGTGGCTGCGTTCTCCCACATGTTCACATTCATCGCGGGCGCCACAATGATCGGAGCTTTGGTGGCCAGGCAGAGCGTGGTGAGGAAGTCGTCGGCGATCCCGTGGGCCAGCTTGGCGAGAATGTTGGCGGTGGCTGGCGCAATCACCACCGCCTCGATCGCCTGAGCCACCGCAATGTGCTCGATGGCACTCTCGACATTCGCCGGGCCGCCGGCATCGCCGAACATGCCGGTAATCACCTTGCGGCCGGAGAGCGCGGCAAACGTCAGCGGCGTAACGAACTCGCAGGCATGGCGGGTCATCACCACCTGTACTTCCAGGCCGTGGTCCTGGAGCACACGCAGAAGTTCCGCCGCCTTGTAAGCCGCGATCCCGCCCGTTACCCCGAGTGCCACTTTCATCGCAGGTTCCAAGTGTCAGAGGCCGAACTGAGGCCTGACACCATCTGTTATCCTATACCCTACTTAGCCGACTTCTGTTTCTTCGCCTTGTCGCCGTTGGTCGACGCCGCCTCAAAATTCTCGAAGGGGACGAGCCCGGCTTCCACTTCCAATTGTGCAACCCTAGTCAATTTCTTGGTTTGGGTTTGAACCAGAGGTCTCGCTCCAGCCTGTAACTGCCGGGCCCTTTTGGCCGCGACCAGAATAAAGCGAAACTTGCTATCAATTCCCTGAGGTATATCCATGCGTCGTTATCCTCCAAAAGTCTTGCAGATGTGCTTCACGCGTTCCTGCTGGACTTGCCGGCGGAAGCGCGCGGCCTCGACCGTCGCCCGCAGCGCCTTCGTGGCCTGGGGCAGTCGGTCATTCACAACTAGATAGTCATACTCGGGCCAGTGGCGTATCTCTTGGCGGGCATCGTTCAGCCGCCTCTCGATAACCTCGGGCGGGTCGGAGCGCCGGTGGCGCAAGCGCCGCTCCAGCTCCGCGAAAGACGGCGGCAGGACAAAGATGCTGACCGCCTCCGGCAGCCGCTTCCGTACCTGCCGGTGGCCCTGGACGTCGATATCGAGCAGGATGTCCTTCCCCGCCTGCTGGGCGGCGCGGAGCTGCTGCCGCGAGGTCCCGTAGAGATGGCCGAACACATCGGCCCACTCCACAAACTCCCTGGCAGCCACCATCCGCTTGAACTGCTCCCGCGTCACAAAGAAATAGTCACGACCATTCCGCTCGCCCCGCCGGGCCGGTCGCGTCGTATGGGAGACTGAGAACTTCAAGCCGGGCGTGGAAGCGAGCAGCCGCCGCACCAGGGTTGACTTCCCCGCTCCCGAAGGCGCCGAAATGACGATGATGCTGCCACGAACTGGTCTTCTAGCTTGGGCCACGGCTATTCGATGTTCTGCGCCTGCTCGCGCAGTTTCTCAATCTCCGTTTTCATTTCGACGGCTTGCCGGCTGATCTCCAAGCCGACTTCCGGCACGTCGGTCGTCTTGGACAGCAGCGTGTTTGCCTCGCGATTCATTTCCTGGAGCAGGAAGTCGAGCTTCTTCCCCACCTCGGAGCTCTCCTCCAGCAGATGCTGAGCCTGATCCAGGTGGCTGCGGAAGCGCGTCAACTCTTCCGTGATGTCGGAGCGCGACGCCAGAAACGCCACCTCCTGGGCCAAGCGCGTGGCGTCCAATTCCCCGCTCCCGAGAATTTCCTGCACCCGCTTTTCGAGCCGCCGACGATACAACGCCGGGACGTCCTGCGCGAGCTGGCTAACACTCGTGGCCAGGGCCGCCAGGCGCTCCAGGCGCGCGCGAATGTCGCGTTCCAACGCTTCGCCTTCCCGGACGCGCATTTCGTTCAGACCCGTCAGGGCTTGCCTTGCCACGCGCTCCAGCACTTCTTGCAGGCGCTGGGACTCCGGAGCTGACAACTCGCCGCTCGCGGCGGCCACCATGCCCGGAATCCGCAACAGCGCCACCAAGTCCGGTTCCGAGGCGAAGCCAAATTCCCGTCGCAGTTCCTGAAGTGTTGCGACATAGGCGTCCAGCAGCTTCCGGTCAAGCTGGAGCGCGGTCGAACCCGCCCTTTCCAGGCTCACCTGGATTTCCACATGCCCGCGGGCGATGTGTTCCTTGATCAGGCTCCGCACCACGGACTCAAAGGTTTCGAGCCCGCCGGAAACGCGAACTTGCAGGTCCAGGAAACGGTGATTGATGCTCTTGACGCTTACCGAAAGCGCGAAATCACCTTCCTCGGCTCGGACCCGGCTGTAACCGGTCATGCTGCGAATCATCTTCAGTTCCCAGTTGTCCGTCGCTAGCTGTCAGCCGCCCGTTGTTCACGGCCGTCCATAGGCCCACGAAGGAGTCTTGCCTTCTGCCTTCTGCCTTCTGCCTTCTGCCTTTCCCTACGGTTCCGCATCCACAAACTGCAGTTCGTGAAGCCGCTGATAAATGCCCCCGCGACTGACCAGGTCCTCATGGGTCCCGATCTCCGAGATGGTGCCGCGATCCAGGACCACAATACGGTCAGCCCGGCGTACCGTCGAGAGCCGGTGGGCAATCACCACCACCGTGCGCCCCGCCATCAGGTTGTTCAGGGCTTTCTGGACCAGCAGTTCCGACTCCGTGTCTAATTCCGAAGTGGCCTCATCCAGAATCAGCAGGGGGGGATTCTTGTACAGAGCCCGCGCGATGGCGATGCGCTGTCGCTGGCCGCCGGAGAGGCGTTGGCCGCGCTCACCAATCACCGTCTGGTAGCCCTGGGACATCTCCATGATGAATTCGTGCGCCAGGGCCACGCGGGCGGCTTCCACCACGGCCGTTTCATTCTGCGGCTTCCGCCCGTAACAGATATTGTTGAACACCGTGTCGTTGAAGAGGATGGTCTCCTGCGTCACCATGCCGATCTGCGCGCGCAACGAACTCAGCTTCACCTCCCGGAGGTCATGGCCATCCACCAGAATCCGTCCCCGCGTGACATCGAAGAACCTGGGAATGAGGTTAGCCAGAGTGGTCTTCCCTGCCCCGCTGGAGCCCACCATGGCGACAACCTCACCCTGCGCGATTTTCAGGTTCACGTCCCGCAACAATGGGATGCCGTCCTCGTACTCGAAATCAACATGGTCAAAGACGATTGCTTTCTGAAACGGCGGCAATTCGCTGGCGCCGACCTTCTCAATGATTTCCGAATGCGTATCAAGGTACCGGAATACCTGCTCGGAGGCTCCCACGGCCTGCTGGAAGGCGTTGTTGACTCCAGTCAGCCGCTTGATGGGTTCATACATTTTGATGAGCGCGTATAGGAAGATCACAAATCCGCCCGTCGTCTGTGCCCGGTGAACAATGGCGTTGCGCGCATAAAGCAGCAGGCCGGCGATAGTCAGCGCACCCAGAATCTCCATCAGGGGCGAGGTTGCCGCTTGCGCAATGACCCATCGCATGTTGATTTTCAGCAAGCGGCGGGTGGCCGCCCGGAATTTGGCCACCTCAAACAACTCCATCACAAAAGCCTTCACAATGCGGATGCCGGTAAAGGTCTCCTGGAGGACGTTGTTGATTTCCGCCATCTTGTCCTGGCTGGAACGGCTCGAGACCCGGATGTAGCGCCCAATGTTGGCGGAAGGAAACACCACGAACGGAATCAGCGCCATCGAAATCAACGCCAACCGCCAGTCCACATAGAAGACCACTGCCAGCAAGCCTACCAGGGTGAAGGAGTGCTTCAGGAAATCCGCCGCCACCTGGGAGACTGCATTCTGGATCTTCTCGATGTCGTTGGTGATGGCAGACATCAGGCGGCCCGTGGGGTTCTTGGTGAAAAACCCTATCGACTGCTGAATGATCGTGGCGTAGAGCCGGTTCCGAAGGTCTCTCACCACCGAGTGACCGATGAAGTTGGTAAAGTACGTGGCGACAAATTCTGCCAGCCCCTTGATGACTGTCACCCCGATAATCGCAATGGCCACCATGGTCCACACGTTGTGGACGCGGCCGGGAAGGAAGTCCTGCAAGTAGAGTGGACTACCGCCGAGCGGGAAGTGGAAGAGCAGAATGGGGGTGGATTGCGCCTTGGGGTCTAGGACGCGGTCAAAGACCGGCCCAATCAACAGCGCCGTCAGTGCCTCGCACACTCCTACCACAGCCATTAAGACAAAAGCAGCCAGGAAGCGCAGGCTGTAAGGCCGGAGGAAATTGAGCAGACGTCTGCTTTGGCTCATCCAGTGTCTCGCCCCACCGCGTGGGGATAGCGAGATGTCCCCGAAATACCTATCCTAGTTCGTCGGAAAAGAGGACGTCAAGCAAAGACCGCTTTGCCCAACCCGCAAAACTCTTCGCCAGCCGAGATAAGCCTATTATTTTCAATGGGTTACAGGTCTATCGAGATTTTTACACAGGTAATTATTAAGTGGTAATAGAAGGCTTCCTCACGACATTTCCAAAGCCAGAGCCGCCGCCCCACAGAGCGCAGAATACGTCCCAAGCTCGGCCAAGACGACCTCAGTGGAATAACGGATGGAAGGTGATCCCAACTCCTCGAGGAACTCGTGAACGGGATCGAGCAGGATGTTTCCGGCCTGCGCCACGCCTCCGCCCAGGATGATCTTGTCCGGATTGACGATGCGGATCACCGTCAGGAGCGCGCGTGCCAGCCAGCGGGCAGCTTCCCGGATGATTCGATTGGCGGCCACGTCCCCTTCGGCCGCCGCCTGCACCACGCCCTTGCAGGTTATGTCGCCAGCCGTGCCGCCACTGAGCTCGACCATGCGCGCCACAGCCTCAGGCCGCCGGATTGCCCACTCGTGCCCCCTCTGGGCGATGGCAGTTCCCGAACAAAAAGTCTCCAGGCATCCCTTGGCCCCGCAGGCGCAGAGCACCCCCGAATCCGATACCGGGATGTGCCCGATCTCTCCGGCCATGCTGTCCTTGCCCCGGAAGAGCTTCCCTCCACAAACCAGGCCGCCCCCAATCCCTGTGCTCAGCGTGATGTAGACAATGGACTGAGTTCCGCGACCAGCGCCAAACCGGTATTCGCCCAACGCTCCTGCATTTGCGTCGTTATCCAACCGGCAGGGCAGGCCAAAAGTCTCCCTGGCCCACTCGGAGAGCGGGAAACTCTGCCATCCCGGCGAATGGAGTGATGTAACCCTTTGGCGCTCAAGATCGACGGGGCCTCCAAAGCTGATGCCGCAAGCCTTCACCGGGTAGTCGCTTTTCTGCCGGAGGGCCTGGCCGCGCTCGCGAAGCTGGCCCAGCATCCAATCCCGCCCGCCGCTCCGCAGGGTTTCCTCCTCGGAAACCAGCAATCGCCCACCCTCCTCGTCGAAAAGCCCTACGCGGAATCGACTCCCACCAATGTCCATTGCCACGACGTTGTTCACGATGCCCTCAACACGTGCGCCCGAATGGCTCCCGAACCCGCCGGGAGATTGTTACTTGTCTGACTAGCCCGAACCTCGCCCGATGTCACGATGCACAATCCTGCTCCGGTAACTCTCCCCCCGCAGGGCGCTGTGGACCTCCTCCGCCAGAGCCACCGACCGGTGCCGCCCGCCCGTGCAGCCGATCGCAATCGTGAGATAGCTCTTCCCCTCCCGGACGTAGTTCGGCAGAAGGTAGAGCAGCATGTCCGTGAGGCGTTTCATGAACTCCTGGGTCTGGGGATAAGAATCCACAAAGCGTCGCACGGCAGCGTCGCGGCCCGTCTTGTTTTTCAGGCGACGGACGTAGTTCGGGTTCGGAAGAAAGCGCACGTCAAAAACCAAGTCGGCATCCTGCGGGACACCGAACCGGAAGCCAAAAGAGACGACGGAGATCAGCACGGTCTGGCGCTTCTCCACACCCCCAAACCGCGCCTGCACCGCATCGCGTAATTCGTGGACGTTCATGCGCGACGTCTCGATGACCACATCAGCGAGTTGGCGCATGGGCTTCAGCAGCATCCGCTCCAGGCGGATTCCCTCCCGCACCGGCAGGTCACGCCCCAGCGGATGGGGCCGCCGCGTCTCCTCGAAGCGCCGAATCAGGGCCGGGTCGGAAGCCTCCAGAAATACCAGGGCGGGTCGCAGGTTCTTCTCCGTCAGCTTGTGGTACATGGCCGGAAGCTGACTGAGCGCTTCTCCCCCGCGGATGTCCACCACCACCGCGGCGCGTTGCAGGCGACTGCCCGGAGCGGAACAGAGTTCCGCAAACTTGGGAATCAGATCGATCGGCAGGTTATCGACACAATAGAAGCCCAGGTCCTCGAACGCCTTCAGCACTGAACCCTTGCCGGACCCGCTGAGGCCGGTAATCACGACGAACTGCGATAGAAGCTTCTTGGCGGACGCGGATCTCATAAGAACAGTGACAAGTGCCTAGTGACAAGTGACAAGCAACAGGCGACCAGCTTCCCTGGGTAGTTCGTCACTGGTCACTATTCACTCGTCACTCGTCACTGATTTCCTCAGGGTTCAGGCTCGATCAAAGCCAGGTTACCGTCGGCCCGCCGGTAAACGACGTTGACGCGCTCGGTCTCGGCGTTGCGGAACACGACCAGCGCAGTGCGGCCCCCATCCAAGGACTCAATGGCCTCCTCGACCGTCATAGGTTTGATGGGGAAGCGCTCCGTCTCTAGGACCCGATAGACTTCGTGGTCCACGTGCTCGCTCTTCAGAACGTTGAGCTGAACCACGGAAGTAGGCTTGGGCCGCCGCTTGCGTGTCCGGCGCTTGGCGATGAAGCGCACGGCCTGGCGCTCCAATTTGTCCAGAGCGCCGTTGATGGAACTGCGCGCGTCCCCGGTCTCCTCAACTCCGACCAGCGTATGGTCGCGGAACTTCAAGGTGATTTCCGCGATGCGCCGGTGCTTTTCCGCCGTCAGGATGACGTGGATGTCGAAACGATCTCCGAAAAGGCGCGTGAGCTTGCGCAGGCGTTCTTCCGTGTAAAGCCGCAAGTCGGGGCTGACTTCCATCTGCCGACCGGTAAAATCGATCCGCATGGGTAGACCTCCTCGAACTTCGGGGGAAGGAAGATGAACTGCGGGGAGCTGCTCAAGCTTTCACCCTGCGCTGGTGGGTGCTGGGAATCCGCATATCCTCGCGATACTTGGCCACCGTGCGACGCGTCACGCATATGCCCCTCTCCCGCAAACGCTGGGCAATCTGGTCGTCGGTCAGGGGATGCGCCGGGTCTTCTTCTTCGATCATTTTCTTTACCAGCCGCTTCAAGTTGATCAGCGAGGTGGCCCCGCCCGAGGGTCCCTGAACCGCCTCGGAGAAGAAGTAGCGGAGCTCGTAAACACCCTGCGGAGTGTGCGCGTACTTGCTGGCCACCGCGCGGCTGACGGTAGAAGGATGGACGCCCACCTCCTCCGCGACTTCCTTGATCATCATGGGCCGCAGGTGGTCGATGCCCTTGTCCAGGAATTCGCCCTGCCGCCGGATGATGGCCTCGCAGACTCGGATGATCGTCTGCTTGCGCTGCTCGATGTTCTTGATGAGCTGAATGGCGGAGGTGAAGCGTTCCTTGACGTAGTTCCGCACCTCCCGCGTGGTGCCGCTCTGCTCCAGCAGCCGGCGGTAATGCCGGCTCAGGCGCAACTGGGGGAGACCATCTTCATTCATGATGACCTGGTAGCCGTCCCCCATCTTGACGAAAGCCACATCTGGTTCGATGAGGCGCGCCTGCGCGTTGTTGTACCGCTGCCCCGGCCGCGGGTCGAGCTTGCGAATTACCTCCACGCAGCGCTCCACGGCCTTGACGGGACGGTCCAGGGCCCGGGCGATTTCCCGATACTGCTTGTTCTGGACCTGCTTGAGGTGCTCGGAGACAATTTGCTGCGCCAGGGTGTTTTCCGCGGCCAGAGTGCGGAGCTGGATCAGCAGGCACTCGCGCAGGTCGCGGGCCGCCACGCCCAACGGGTCAAACTCCTGCACCAGGGCCAGCGCGGCCTGCACGTCCTCCAGCCGATGCCCGCCCGTCTGCGCGATCTCCTCCAGGGTAGCCGTCACGTATCCGTCCTCGTTCAGATTTCCGATGATGGAGTGGCCGGCGTCGCGGACGGCGTCGGGACAGATGGACATGCTCAGCTGCCATTCCAGGTGGTCGGAGAGCGAGGCGGGTTGGGAGAGGAAATTCTCGAAAGAGGGTTTCTCGATGACTTCCGCCGCCGGCGACTTGTAGCCCGGATCCAGGTAGTCAGCGAAAAAGGACCCGAAATCAATTTCCTCAAAGGAGTCGCGACTGTCACCCGTGGCGACTGGCTGGTCGGAGGCGGGCGCGGCGGGCTTGACCGCTTCGTTCTTCTCTTGCTCGACTTCTTCCACCGAAGGCACGCCTTCGGACAGCTCCTCCAGGACCGGGTTGGCGACCATCTCCTGGTTGATCATCTCGCGCAGTTCGAGCTTGTTGAGCGCGAGCACGCTAACCATCTGCACCAGGCCTGGCGTCAGGATCTGCTTCTGCGCCACCTTGAGGTTCAGCCCGATTCTGGGATGAGGTCCGCCCATTACACTATCAACCGAAAATTGTCGCCCAGGTAAATCCTCTTCACCTCGGCGTCGTTGCCCAGTTCCTCCGGCGTGCCGGCCCGGAAGATCTGGCCCTGGTTAATTATATACGCCCGGTCGGTTACGCGCAGCGTTTCTCGCACGTTGTGATCCGTCACCAGCACGCCGATCCCGGATTCCTTGAGCTGGACGATAATCTTCTGAATGTCCAGCACCGTCAGCGGGTCGATTCCGGAGAACGGCTCGTCTAAAAGAATAAATGATGGCGAAATAACCAGCGAGCGCGCGATCTCCACCCGCCGCCGTTCTCCTCCGGACAGCAGGTAGCCGGCGCTGCGCCGCACCTGCTGCAAACCCAATTCCTCGATCAACTCCTCCAGGCGCTCCCGCCGCTGATGGGCACTGAGGGGCAGCGTCTCCAGCACCGCCATAATATTCTCTTCCACAGTGAGTTTTCGGAAGATGGAAGGCTCTTGGGGGAGGTAGCTAATACCGTTTCTCGCCCGGAGGTACATCGGCAAGTGCGTGATGTTCGCTCCGTCGAGCAGGACCTGGCCCGAGTCGGGATCGGTCAGGCCCACAATGATATAAAACGTCGTAGTCTTGCCCGCGCCATTCGGCCCGAGCAACCCTACCACCTCTCCCTGAGCGATCCTGAGATTCACATCGTTAACGACCTTACGGCCCTTGAACGACTTAATCAGATCGACTGTGGAGAGAATCTGCATTGTCGCTCATTGCGCGATGTGGTGCCTGGAAAGAGTGGGCGACTCATCACCTCCATCCACCCGCAGGCTATCATCGTGAATATTGAATGTCAAACGCTGGCCCGATGTGAAGCCCTTCTCCGCATCGTAGAGCGTGGGCGGTCCACCGCTCAACAGAATCTTTCCTTCGCGGGCGAAGTATTCGGCGCGATTTCCCGTCGCGCGCCGCCCCGGCTGCACCACGATCACATGCCCCTCGGCGACCGCGCGCTCCAGCTCCGTCTGCTCCATGCTCGAGGTGTCGGAGAAAAACACGTCCACGCTGTCGGCCTGGAGGGTCGTGTTTTCCGTCTGGAGCTGCACGCTTCCCCGGTAGTTGGCGCGGCGCCCGGCGTCGAAATAGTCCAAACGGTCGGCCCGGATGACCACCGGCTGAGCTTCCTGTTTCGCATCCGCGCCCGCCCCTTTAGCCGGCACTAGCGACGCCGGTTGGAGGTGCGAACTCTGCACGTGCAAGCCCGAACTCACGCGCCGCTCCGCCCGGGAAACATCGAGGGCGGAGGATTCCACCACGTCCGACCCATGCCAGGCGCGGACGTGCCCTTCGTAGTGCACCAACTGGCTGCGCCGCTCGGCCACCACGCGGTCCGCCAGGACGTTCGTCGGATCGTTCCGGCGACCTCCTGCGTTGCGGGCCGGCGTTCCCAAGTGTGTGGATTGAACCTTACCGATTCCCTCCGCGGTATCGGTGCGCAGATCCAGCACGAACCGCTCGGCGCGAGTTCGCGTCTCGAGATCCCAAAGCTGGGGACGGCCCGTGAGCGTCAGGGTTTCGGTCTCCGCTTGGTAGGAAGCCTGCTCGGCGCTGGCTTGTCGATCGCCCTCGCGAAACTGGAAGTCCCCGGTCTGCCGCACGGCTCGCACGGTCTGCGTCGCCGGGTCGAAGGAAGCTTCCAGACGCTCCGAGGAACTCTCCTGCGCCAAGCTGCCCGGCGGAGCATTCCTCGCCGCCGAGAAGACAATCCGTGTTCCGGAAACACCGCGCAGAGTCTCCAGCCGATTCCGCGCGTCGAAATCCATCAGGAATTGACCCGCGGTAATCACTCTCTCCCCCACTCGGGGGTCAGGCGGGACGATCACCAGCTTGCCCGCGCCCACAGTCTCCGCCTGGTCGAGGCTCTGCCCCGCGGATTGAAACGTGAACCGAAACGCGCTGGAGGTGACTTCCTTCTTCTCCCATCGTGGCCCTTCCGCCGCCGCTCCGGCTGATGCGCCGCTGCCCGCAGGAGGTGAGGATACGATGGCGAGCCGAACGTTGCCGGAGGCACTTCCCTTCTGGGCCTGCGGATGCGCGCCGGCAAAAGCCACCTCTACCTGCTGCGCCTCCAGCCGGCTCGTGCTTCCTTCGCGCCTCGACTCCGCCCGGACGCCGCCTTCCGCCACCATGGTTCGCAACTGCTCGTTCTCCGGATCGAAATCGCCCCGCAATCTCTGGGCGCTGCCCTCGAACTGTCCATTCCCGGAGGAATCGACAGCGCGCACGCCCTGTTCCAGCCCCGCCTGCACGATGCGGTTCTGCGCATTCAAGATAATGATGCCCCGCCCCGCCTGGACGCGGCGATTTCCCTGGCTGAACTCCACCGGCCCCCAGAGCGTCACTTCGCCTTTTTCCTTGTCGTAGCGCGCGCGGCTGGCCGTGAGCCGCACGGGAAGCTG
>JBEKCQ010000071.1:0-19063 GCA_050014795.1 Terriglobia bacterium
ACGGCGCACAAGACTCACTGGGTTGGTCCCGAGAAGGCGAAGGCGATCCGCAGCAAAGCCCTCACGGCGATTGTTGTGGGGCTGCTCATTAAGGTGTACTGGGGCGGCTACGGACCCTGGCCGGTGATCGACTATCCTCCCTGGACGCATATCCGGCCCTGGCTTGAACCCCTGCTTCTGTTCGGTGGAGTCCTCCTCTATCTTGCGGGCTGGGTTCTGAAGTGGATCTAGGCGGGCCTGGTTAGCCCGCGCCCATCAGGCGGCGGCTCTCTGGCAGCCTAACGACGTTCTCATCCTCGCACCACTACTTCCCCCAATAGCCGAAGACGTTTTCAAACTGGAGTTGCACGATCACGCTGCCCCGCACTTCCAACTGCCCGGTGGAAACCCGCAGCCGGTGCAGATGCGGCTGTGTCTGAAGCCCAGGATGCCCCCTTGCTTCCGTCTCCTGATTGCGATAGCCTTCGCTCCACCAGACGCCCAGCGCGTGTGGCCTCGATCCTGAACTACAAGGAAGGAACTATGAGCAGTCCTGCTTTTGTGCCCGCCGAACCTGAGTCTCCTCCCATGTCTTTCGCCGAGCGCTTTCTAGGTGTTTTCATCTCTCCGGGCCCGACCTTTGAGGACATCGCGCGTCGTCCGGGCTTCATCGCGCCGCTCATCGTAACGATAGTGTCCGGGCTCGTGATCTTGGAGACGATGATCTTCAAGATCGGGATGGGGCGGATAGTTCGCCTGACCAGTTAGAAGGTGCCGTCCGCACGGGTGCGACGGTGGGCACAATCTTCGCCCATGTGGCCGTGGTGGTGTTCGGGCCGGTGATGCTCCTCATCCTGGCGGCCCTGGGGCTCGGCATCTTGGTACTGATTTTTGGCGCGCCAGCCAAATTCAAGGCGGTGTTCTCCGCTACCTGTTACGCCAACCTCGTCGGTGTATTGGGCGTGCTGATGGGTGTGGCGCTGATCCTGTTTGGCGACCCCGAGCACTTCAACGCGCAGAATCCTATTCCCAGCAACGTGGGTTTCTTCCTGAATCCGCTGGAGATCTCGAAGCCCTTGTATTCGCTGGCCGGTTCGGCGGACATCCTTTGGATTTGGACCATGGTTTTGATGGCGATGGGCTGGTCACGCGTTTCGGGCGGCAAAGCGAAGACCCTTCCTGTTTTCCTGATCCTGGCCGGCATTTGGCTGATTTGGGTTCTGGGCAAGATGGGTTTGGCGGCGATATTTAGCTAGCGGCGGGCCCTTGGAGTGTGGTTTCGGCCCGCCGCGCGCCCACCGCGGGCAGACTCAGGCTGCGACGGGGCAAGCCCAATCTCTTCTTGCCAAGACTCTGACCTTTCCTCTACGCTTTGAATTACCCATGGGATTGCAATTTGAAATTGTAGCCCGAGATGCGGGCACACGGGCGCGTGCCGGGCTGCTCCACACGCCGCATGGCGTGGTCGAGACACCGACCTTCATGCCGGTAGGCACGGCGGGCACCGTCAAGGGCGTGACCCAGGAGCAGTTGGAGACTCTCGGCGTGCAGATGCTGCTCGCCAACACCTACCATCTTTATTTGCGGCCCGGGTACGAGGTGATTCGCGATTTGGGTGGGCTGCACCGCTTCATGGGCTGGCCGCATCCCATCCTCACCGACAGCGGCGGCTTTCAGGTGATGAGCCTCAAGGGATTGGGCCGGGTTACCGAAGACGGGGTCTGGTTCCGCTCTCATCTGGATGGCTCATCGCATTTCCTTACGCCCGAGCGCGCGGTGGAGATTCAACTGGCGCTGGGCGCCGATATCATCATGGCTTTGGACGAGTGTGTTGAGTATCCGGCGAGTCACGAAACCCTGCTCCGCGCCGTGCGACTGACGGGACGCTGGGCGCGGCGGGCCAAGAACTTCTACGAAGAGCAGGTGTCAGGTACTAGGTGTCAGGTGTCAGGAGAGCAGGCTCCTGGCCTGCACGGCCAGAGTCTGGGCCGACTCGACACCCGGCACCTGACACCTGACACCTCGCCAGCCCCCAGCCCCCAGCCCCCAACCCCTAGTCTGTTCGGCATCATCCAGGGCGGGACCGACAAAGGTCTGCGCCGCGAGAGCGCGGAGCAACTCCTGGAGATCGGTTTTGAGGGCTACGCCGTTGGAGGTCTTTCCGTTGGCGAGCCGAAGGGCGAGACTTACGAGGTGGCGGAGTTCATGGCGGGGCTGCTGCCCGAGGAACGACCCCGCTACCTGATGGGTGTGGGAACGCCGGAGGACTTGGTGGAATGCGTCGCGCGCGGCATGGATCTGTTCGATTGCGTGATGCCCACGCGCAATGCCCGCAACGGCTGTGTTTTCACTTCTGAGGGGAAGCTGGTCATCAAGAACGCCCGCTATGCGCGGGACGAGCAGCCGCTGGACCCAGCCTGCGAGTGCGCTGTCTGCCGGCGATACTCACGTAGCTACCTGCGCCACCTCTTTGTGGCGGGGGAGATGCTGGCCGGCATCCTGGCCACGCATCACAACCTGTACTTTTACCTTGACACTATGCGGAAAATCAGGCAGGCTGTTTTGTTCGGCCAGTTTGAAAGCGTTTGCTCGAGGGTGCGTGGGGGGCCTGGAACGGCTTCACCCATTCATGAGGTGGTCCCGGAAAGCCATACCGACGAACCCTGCTGATCCCGCTTCTGCCGAGCGGGGTTTCTCATTCTTAAGCTGAATCCTTAAAGCCCGACCTTGGACGACTGTGTGCTAGTTAATCCTCTTGTGTTGGCCGCCGACCCTGGCATGGGCGGGGGCCTAGTCCAACTCCTGCCGTTCGTGCTCATCTTTGGGATTTTCTATTTCCTTCTCATTCTGCCGCAGCAGCGCCAACGGCGAAAAGTGCAGGACATGTTGGCCAACCTCAAGACGGGAGACCGGGTCATCACCAACGGGGGGATTTACGGAACCATCGTCGGGTTCAGAGACAGCAACGTCGTCCAATTGCAGGTGGCGAGCCAACTTAAGATTGACGTAGCACGCTCGGCAATTGCCAGCCTCCAGCTCACTGAGAGCGAGGCCGCAAAATCGGAGGGCACGGGCAAGGGCAAGAAGTAACCCCGGCGGGAGTCGAGCCGCGGGTTGCCAGACGTAGCTTATGGAAATCAAGATTCGAACCCGAGTCATCATCATCGCGGCCGTGATGCTGCTATGCGTCTTCGGCATCATCTGTTATCCCGCCAACGAGCAGGAGATGGTCGGATTCCCAAGAACCTTCGAGCGTTTGAAGGAGAACGTTCGAAACCGTATCCGGTTGGGACTGGACTTGAGGGGCGGCACGCACCTGGTCCTGCAAGTCCAGGTTGAGGATGCAATCAACGTTACGGTTGATCTGGCGCAGGAGCGCCTGCGGGACGAGCTGAAAGCGAAGGGAATTCCCGCCAACGTCGAGAAGAAGACAGAAGACAGGCGGACCTACCTCCTTATTACCGGGATTCCTCAGGACAAGTCGGGCGATATGCAGACGCTGGCCACCGAGCAGTTTCCCGACTGGGTTCTGGCGAGGAGGGCAGGGGACCCGGCAGCGCGCGAACTCTCGCTCAAGGCTACGGCCGCAGCCGCCATTCGCAATCAGGCGCTGGAGCAATCAAAGAACACCATCCGCAACCGCATCGACCAACTGGGCGTGACCGAGCCGACCATTGCGGAGTACGGTGGCCAGAGCGATTACGAGGTAGTGGTTCAGCTCCCCGGGGTGGACGATCCCAGCCGCGTGAAGGACATCATCCAGTCGACCGCGATGCTGACGCTGAAGATCGTCCAGGACGGCCCTTACTCGAGCCGGGAGGCGGCTTTGGCCGCGCACGGGGGAATTCTGCCACCTGACGCGGAACTGTTGCCGGGACGAAGGGATACGAGCGGCGCGGGGCCAGGTACGGAGGCGTGGTACCTGGTCAATCGCATCGCCGCGGTTACGGGCCGCGACCTGCGGGATGCGCAGCCGCGGCAGGACGAGAATGGCCGGCCCAGCGTCAACTTCAATTTGACTCGCGATGGGGCCGTGCGCTTCGGGCGGGTAACCGGGCAAAACATAGGCAAGCAACTAGCCATCATCCTCGATAACCGCGTCATTGATGCGCCCTCCATCCAAAGTCAGATTACTGATAGTGGACGGATTTCCCCACTTCCCACCGTGAACTATGCGAGCGATTTGGCTTTAGTCCTCCGCTCCGGCGCGCTGCCGGCGTCGATCAAATACCTCGAAGAGCGCACCGTGGGGCCGTCGCTCGGAGCTGACTCCATCCGGCATGGTGTGGTGGCATCGATTGTGGGCCTGCTGGCCGTCATGGGCTTCATGCTGGTCTATTACAAGGGTTCCGGGGTCAATGCCAACCTGGCGCTGGTCCTGAACGTGATCATACTGGTGGCGGCGCTGGCGTATTTCGGGGCCGTGCTCACGCTCCCGGGCATTGCCGGAGTTATTCTCACCGTGGGCATGGGTGTGGACTCCAACGTGCTAATCTTCGAGCGCATCCGCGAGGAATTGCGTATGGGGAAGACTGTAGGGGCAGCGGTGGCCGGAGGTTTCGAGCACGCCTTCGTGACCATCATCGACACGCACGTCACGACGATTGTGTCTGCCCTGATCCTGTTCACCTTTGGGACGGGCCCGATTCGAGGGTTTGCGGTGACCTTGACCATCGGCTTGTTGGCGAACCTGTTTACTTCGGTCTTCGTGTCGCGGGTGATTTTCGATTACGTGCTCACCAAGCGGGAGAAAGGTGAAGCGATTAGCATCTAGAAAATCGTGGAACATCTGCAAGCTTTCCGGTGTCCATTCGGGTGGTGAGGTACGGGGCTGACGTATGGAGTTCTTTCACGAACCCAAGATTGACTGGATGGGCAAGAAGTGGTACCTCATCGGCCTGTCCACGACCCTGATGGTTGCGGGGTTGGTGTCTATCGCGGTCCATCGCGGCCTGATTTACGGGATCGATTTCCGGGGCGGCACACTCGTCTATGTAAAGTTCTCGAAGCAGCCGGACCTGGACGCGATTCGAAGCGAACTCAAGCGGGTGCACTTGGGGGAGGCAACTATCCAGCGGTACGGGGCGGCCCAAGACGACGAGGTCATCATCGGGCTGGACCTGGGGACGACTGCCTCTGCGGATGCCCTGGACGCTGGCAAGCGGGCGATCGTAGGTGCGCTGGCGGGCCTCTTTGGTGTGGGCCCCGCAGGGAAAGTGGACTTCAACAATGCCAGCCCGCAGACGGTGGCCGAGCATCTGGTCGTGGGGGACCCACTGCGGTTGGCTTTTAAGGGCACCGACGAAGCGCTGACCGGGTACCGCGAGCTGTCCGAAGCGTTGGTCAACTTCCGGAACAGCCCGCCGCATAGCGGCCTGATTGCAGATTTGCAGGAGCTGCGCGCCGTGACGGGAGTGACCCCGGCCGTTCTGGAGGCGCTGGGCAAGGACTTCTACCTTTCCCAGTATGCTGTGCGGAACACGGAGATTGTCGGGCCCAAAGTGGGGGGCGACCTGCGGAAGCAGGCGCTCTATGTGACGCTGGCGGCGCTGGCCGCGATGCTGGTTTACATTTGGTTTCGCTTTGAGCTAATCTATGGCGTCGCGGCGGTCATCGCCACCTTTCATGATGTACTGATTACGCTGGGGATCTTCTCCCTGTTGAATAAAGAGATCTCGCTGACCGTCATTGCCGCCCTGCTGACGCTGGTGGGCTACTCGATGAATGACACGATCGTGGTCTTCGACCGGATTCGGGAGAATCTCAGGCTTACCAAGCGCGAGAATATCCTCGACCTGGTAAACCGCAGTATTAACCAGACGCTGAGTCGGACCATTTTGACCTCCGGGCTGACGTTCCTGGCCGTGCTTTCCCTGTACTTGTTCGGGGGAGAGGTCATTCACGGATTTGCTTTTACCCTAGTCATTGGGGTAATTATTGGCACGTATTCTTCGATCGCCATTGCCAGTCCGATTCTGGTGTCCTTCTACCAGCGGGTGGGGCAGAACCGGATTGGTGTGAAGCCCCGAGTCTATGAACGAGAGGCGGCCGGTACGCGTCGCTAGCTTCAGGCGGCGGCCGGGCTCGGGGGCGTGAAATAGAAAGTCGACGTAGGAGGTAGGATCCATGTTTGACGAGTTCTTGCTGGATTCCTCGCCGTCACGCGCGCCAGTCCTGGGGGGCACGCACTGGGCTATTTGCTTCGGCGCGGGGGCCGTGGGTTTTCTGCTCGTTTTCTTTGGGCTACCCATGCTGTTCGTGCCCCCTGAGACCAAGGTGCTCCTCGCCCAAGCCGTCATCTTCGGTGCTGCCCCGTTCTTCTTCCAGGCGTTGTTCCTTTGCTACATCTATGCAGATTCGCGGCACTCGGGGCTGGGCGGCACCTGGGTGTGGATGATCATCACCTTTTTCCTGAGCGTCGTGGGATTCTTGTTTTACCTGATTTACTCCGCGGCCAAGACAGACAACTGGAAGCGGGCCACGATTCCCATCGCTTACATCATTGAGTGCATCATCGTGGGCGGGATGATCCTGGTCCCCCTCATCTATACCGATGCGCTGCCTAAGGGGCAGTTGATGACCTTCCTGGTGGCTCCGCCTCCCCCTCCGCCACCTCCCCCTCCGCCCGTTGCGGCGGCGCCGGTGAAGGCGGTACACCGGGTGACGGCGGAGGACATCATGCGCGCTCCCACCGTCATTCCCAAGACCATCGAGCGGATCAAGGACGAGCCTGAGCCGCTGCAGTCGGCGGCCGTGGGTGTGGTCGGGGGCGTTCCGGGAGGCATGCCGGGAGGGTCTCCGGGCGGCGTACTGGGTAGCATCATCAGCAGTGCGGCGTCGGCTCCTCCCCCGCCACCCCCGCCGAAGGCGACTACGCCCAAACGCATTCGCGTCGGCGGCCAGGTGGAGTCGGCGAAGCTGATCTTCCGGCCGCAGCCGGAATACCCCCCCTTGGCCAAGATGGCTCGCATCCAGGGGACGGTACGGTTGGAAGCGATCATCAGCCGGGATGGGACAATTCAGGACTTGAAAGTGGTCAGCGGCCACCCGCTCCTGGTGAAATCGGCTATCGAAGCGGTGCAGCGCTGGCGCTATCAGCCTACGTTGCTGAACGGGGAGCCGGTGGAGGTCGTCACCGAGGTGGATGTGATCTTTAATCTGGCGGAGTAGGTAGTTTGCAGATTTCGTAAATCTTCGAGGAGGAAATAATGATGTTAGGGGCAAAACTCGTTACCCTGAGCTTGTGGTTGTTTCAGGAAGGGGAACCAGTCGGATGGGATCCGTTAAGTATGTTGAAGGCGATGGGCTGGCCGGCGCGCATGGTCGTCCTGCTCATGTTCGTCATGTCCGCGTGGTCCATCGGCGTGATGATCGACCGCTGGATTGCCTTCCGGGCAGCCCGGAAGCAGTCCCGCCTGTTTGCTCCCGCCGTCGCGGGGGCGCTGAAGGACGGCAAGATCGACGAGGCGATCGCCATCGCCGAGCAGAACAAGCGGAGCCACCTGGCCAAGGTGGTCACCGCCGGACTGCAAGAGTTCCAGGCTCACCAGGCCTCGGCGGAAATCTCCGGCGAGACCATCGAGGCCTCCAAGCGCGCTCTGGAACGGGCGGCGGCGATTGTGCACGCGGAACTCAAGCGGGGCGTTTCCACTCTGGCCACGATTGGTTCCACCGCGCCCTTCGTCGGACTGTTCGGAACCGTGCTGGGCATCATCAACGCGTTCCATGGGATTTCCCAGGCGAAATCCACTGGTCTGGCGGCGGTGGCGGGCGGCATTGCGGAGGCCCTGGTCACGACCGCTATCGGGCTCTTCGTCGCCGTGCCGGCGGTCTGGGCGTTCAACTACTTCACCGGCAAGATCGAGGCCTTTGATGTGGAGATGGACAACTCCTCGTCGGAGTTGATCGACTACTTCATCAAGCGTTCGGTGCGAGGTAGGAAATAATGGCTTCCAAGCTCAAAATAGCTGGACCGGTTTCCGACATCAACGTGACCCCCATGGCGGACGTCATGCTGGTGTTGCTGATCATCTTCATGGTCATCACCCCCATGCTCCAGCGAGGGTTCAGCGTGGACATGGCCAAGGCGGCCAACCCGCGGCAGATGCCGGATGCCGACAAGGAAGACGCGGTGGTCTTGGCGGTCACGCGGGATGGCAAGGTGTATCTCGGTTCCGATCCCATCCGGCTCGGCGACGTCACCACCAAGGTGAAAGACCGCATCTCGAGCAAGCTCGACAAGACCGTGTACGTGAAGAGCGATGCCCGAGCCAAGTACGGTGATGTCGTCGCGCTCGTGGATAATGTGAGGGCGGCGGGGGTGGACTCGCTGGGTCTGCTCACCGAGAAACTGGAGCGGCGCCCCGTGCCGGCAGGTGCGGGTGAGGCTCCAGCGCCCTGACGTCGACCGCGGGTGCTGACAGCCTAAGGAGGGTATTACTATGGCTATGGCCGTTGGGGGTAAGAAAGATGTCATGGTGGACATCAACATTACCCCTCTGATCGACGTCCTGCTGGTGTTGATCATCATCTTCATGGTGATCACCCCCTTGACGCCCAAGGGGCTCGACGCCCTGGTTCCCCAGCCGAACCCCAACGCTCAACCCAACGAAGAGGTCATGAGCCGGACGATCGTGGTCTCGATCGATGCCGAAAGGCGCATCAAGATCAACCAGGATACCGTGGATCTGCGGAACTTGGGGGGACGGCTGGAAGATATCTTCAAGACCCGGAACGAACGCGTGATGTTCGTCAAGGGGGATTCCACGCTTCCCTTTGGTGAAGTCGCGCAGATCATCGACATCGCCAAGGGAGCCGGCATCGACAAGATCGGGTTGATTACGAAGGAACTAGAAGCGGGGAGATAGTCCCCAGTTCTCGGGTCGAGGGAGGAACCTAGATGAAACCCCACAAGCTCGCTCTGCTCGGCGGGGTGCTACTGCTGGTGGTTGTGGCGGGCGCGTGCAGTTGGGTGAGCGCGCTGAAGGCGCGCGACCATCTTAACAAAGGGGTCGCCGCCTTCCGCGCTGCGCAGTTCCAACAGGCGATCATGCACTTCAAGACCGCGGTGGATCTGGATCCCTCGCTGCTCAATGCCCGCCTGTATCTGGCGACGGCTTACGCTCAGCAGTACATTCCCGGCGGCGATTCTCCGGACAACATCAAGATCGGTAAACAGGCCGTTGAAGCCTTCGAAGACGTCCTGAAAATGAAGCCCGACGAGACGACCGCCATTGCCAGCATCGCGCAGATTTACTACAACATGAGGGATTTTGACAAGGCGAAGGAATATCAGCGGCGGCGCCTGCAAGTCGATCCCAATAATCCTGAGCCCTATTACTGGATTGGCGTCATTGATTGGGCCACCGTCTATCCGCGCCGCATGCAGGTCCGCAAAGATCTGAACCTGACGATGCCCAAGGACCCCAACAACCCTGACGTGTTGCCTCCGCTGCCTGAGAAAGACCGGGCCCAGCTAGAGACCGACAACAGCCCGCTGGTGGAAGAGGGTATTCAGGCCCTGCAGAAAGCCGTTGAGATGAAGCCGAGTGACGACAACGCCATGGTCTACCTGAACCTGATGTACCGGGAGCGGGCCGATTTCCAGAAGGCGGCTGCCGCGCGGGACGCCGATCTCAAGCAGGCTGAAGGGTGGATCGAGAAAGCCCTTGGCATCAAGAAGGAGGCGGCGGCGAAGGCAGTCTCCGCCGTTAAGTAGACTTACTTCTTACCCCTTTCGCATTCTCCTCGGCGCGTCCCCCCATGACGGGGCGCGACATCTTCAGGCCCTGGCCCGGCGGCCAGGGCTTTTTCTCTTTCATCCCCTCCCTGTGCCGAGACCGCACCGGACCTGCGTCAGAGCGGCTTCCTGCGAGTTGCCATGGCGGCCTGGAAGTCCGCGAGGTTCTTCTGGTCGACGAAGGCGGTTCCGGTATCCACACGCGTTGGCAGAGGCGAAGTCGGAGCCGTCCGCCAATCCTTGAACTCGTGCACGATGTTGTGGTGCAGGTCGTCCAGGAACTTCAGCCCGTAGTAGGCCATGGTGTAGGATTTCTGGGCGATGGTAGCGGAGATCACCCCGCGCGAGATCCAGTCCAGTGTCTCCGGGTTCCTGTCCATGGCCACGATGGGTATCTTGCCATCCAAGTTCAAGCGGTGGAGCGCCTCGGCGGCGCCGGGTCCGCCCGAGGCCTCCAGGCAGAGAATGCCGTCGATCTTCTGTTTCGCCTCCAGCAGGCTGGCGATCTGATCGTTGGCGATCCGGGGATCGCCCTTATCGTCCACGGTCTTGAAAATCTTGATGTCGGGGTATTTCTTCAAGACCTCGTTCACGCCCCGCAGGCGTTCTTCGACGTTGAATTGACCGGGAATCGTTATCAGGACGACTTGGCCTGCGCCTCGGATCATCTCCGCCAAGTGCTGGCCGCTTTCCCGACCGGCCTGCAAGTTATCCGTACCCACGAAAAGGATACGGCGCGAGTCGGGCGCGTCAGAGTCCACACAGATGACCGGGATTCCAGCCTGGACGGCGGCGTCGATGTCGTCCTTGAAGAGTTCTGGGCGTGTGGGCGCTAGGACAATCCCCGCCGGATTCGCCGCCACGGCTTTGCGGAAGGCCTCCAACTGCTCTTCGGGCGCATAGGACGTCGGCCCGACAAACTCCACCTTTACCCCCAGCACGCGGCCCGCGTCTTCGAAACCTGCTTGGGCCTCCTGCCAGTACGGCAGAGAAACGTTCGCGGCTACAAAGAAGTAGCGTTCGGTTTCCTGGTGAAAAGGCTTCTGACACGATAAGAGCACTACCCCCAGAGAAATCGCAAGGTAAACGATCCATGTTCGCCGCGGTTTCATTGGTCTCTCCATTCTCCGGGCCTTTCGCCCTGGTCGCTGGCCCCATCTCCCGGGAAGGCTCAGACGGGACGCGCTTTTCACTGAAGCGCAAGGTTACCACAAAACTCGACCGAGAGACGACGGCACCTCACTTCCCTGGGAAGGTTTCCGTGGCGAGTATGCCGGAAGAGGCACAGCTTGTCCAGGCAGTTCCATCCCGGTCACTGGGGCGTCCTCGGCCTGGCGCCGGTTGCCTGGGAATTTCTCTCATGGAGTGGCAAGCCTAAGTGCGCTAGAATGGCGCAGCAGAAGAAGGCTTGACCGTGGGCTTTTCCCGCGGACGGGGGTTCGCGACACCCAATCCGGAGGAGGTACATCTCCATGACTTCACGCACCAGGGCCCTGCTGTTCATTCTTCTGGCCATGGCGGTGAGCTTGGGAGTCCTGTACGGGCAGGCCGCCAAGAAACCTGCCATACCTTTCCCCAAGGGCTATCGTCACTGGACGCACGTCAAGACCATGGTCATTGTCAGCAACCAGCACCCCCTCTTTGAGAAGTACTACGGGCTCCACAATGTGTACGTCAACGACCTCGGCTGGCCGGCGCTCCAGCAAGGCAAGGCCTATCCGGACGGTTCGATGTTGGCCTTTGAGCTTTTCGACATCCGCACCTTCCAGGGAGCTATTGAGATTCGAGGGGGAAGGAAGTTGCTGAATGTGATGAAAAAGAACGCCAAGCTTTATCCCGAGACAGGTGGCTGGGGATTCGAAGTCTTCCAGGGCTACCAGGGGACAGGATCTTTGAAGGATGCGAAGCCGTGTTTTGACTGCCACGCTTCGAAGAAGCGCAAGGACTACGTGCAGTCGGACTACGTGGAATAGACCTGTCCGTCCCGCCAGGGGACAGCTCGGCTTGGACCGGCGGCCGACTGCAGGCTGGGGACGCTGCGCCGGTCTCGCCCGCCAGTGCCAGGTCGGAGCTTCGAGCCTCTGATTGTGGAGTGCGCGGTGGCAAGGTAAGGCGACGGCGTGGGGCCGCGTCACGGCGGCCCAGGCGTCGGCCTGTGGAGACCGTGCGCTATCGTGAAGGCACCGCGGGGCCAGATCCAGACAGCCGCGCTGCATCATGCCGAGCCAGCCGCTTGAACCCTCCTCTGTTACTGCCCTAGAATGATCCCGATGACGATGGCGCAGCAGTTCGAAGAGCTGATCCGGAAGGTCCAGGCTTATCGGCCCGGTGAAGATGTGGAACTACTGCGCAAGGCTTACGAGTTCAGCGCCGCCGGGCACCGGACGCAGAAACGCCTCTCCGGCGAGCCGTTTGTTTCCCACCCGCTGGAAGTGGCCAACGTGCTGGCGGACATGAGGCTGGACGTGGTGTGCGTGGCCGGGGGCATCCTGCACGACGTGGTCGAAGACACGCCCACCCCCATCGAGCGTGTCCGGGAGACCTTCGGCCCGGAGATCGCGCGCATCGTCGAAGGCGTCACCAAAATCAGCCGCCTGGAGTCTCTGCAGCCAGAGGAACGCCAGGCCGAGAACCTCCGCAAGATGGTCCTCGCCATGGTGGACGACATCCGCGTGGTGCTGGTCAAGCTGGCGGATCGGCTCCACAACATGCGGACCCTCCAGCACCTGCCGCCGGAAAAGCGCGAACGCATTGCGGCCGAGACCCTCGAGATCTACGCGCCGATCGCGCACCGTCTGGGAATGGGCAAGGTGCGCGGCGAACTGGAAGACTTGGCGTTCCGGTACCTGGAGCCCGAGGCCTACGAAGACGTCAAGAAGGCCGTCGAAAGCCGGCGCAAGATCAGTGAGGAGTTCCTGGCCGAGGTGCGCGCCCTGGTCAACGCCAAGATGAAGGAGCACGGCATCCCCGCGCGCATCGAAGGCCGCATCAAGCGCCTCTACAGCATCTGGGGAAAGATGAAGCGGCAGCACGCCACCATCGAGCAGGTTTACGATCTGCTGGCGATCCGCATCATCACCGACACCGTCCGCAACTGTTACGCGGCGCTGGGCATCATTCACAACACCTGGCGTCCGGTGCCCGGGCGCATCAAAGATTTCATCGCCATCCCGCGTCCGAACCTCTACCAGTCGCTGCACACCTCGGTGATCGGCCCGCACGGCCAGCCCTTCGAGGTGCAAATCCGGAGCGAGGAAATGCACCGCGTGGCGGAACAGGGCATCGCGGCGCACTGGAAGTACAAGGACGGTCTGCCGCTGGCGCAGCAGGACGAGGAGCGCTTCGCCTGGCTCCGCCACCTGGTGGAGTGGCAGCAAGACATGCGTGATTCGCGGGAATTCCTCTCCACGCTCAAGATCGACCTTTACCCGGAAGAGGTCTACACCTTCACCCCCAAAGGCAAGGTGATCGTCCTGCCGCGCGACGCCACCCCCATCGATTTTGCCTACGCCATCCACACGGAGGTCGGACACCACTGTGTGGGGGCCAAGGTGAATGGCCGGATCGTTCCGTTGAAGTACAAGCTGCGCAACGGAGACATCTTGGAGATCACCACCCAGGCCAACCACACCCCCAGCCGCGACTGGCTGGCCCTGGTGAAGACTTCGCGGGCCCGCAACAAGATCAAGCACTGGATCAACGTCGCCCAGCGGCAGCAGGCCGTTGAGATCGGCAGGAAACTGCTCGAGAAGGAGGCCCGGAAATACGACGTGGTGCTGAAGAAGATTTCCGAGGAGGACTATCAGCGGGTCGCGCGCGACTACGGCTGCACGCAGATGGACGACCTGTACGCCAGCCTCGGCTATGGCAAGTTTGCGGCGCGGCAGGTGCTGGGAAAGCTCACTCCCGCGGTGCCGGTCGAGGCCGAGCAGCCGGCGCGCCTCGCGGGCGGCGTGAAGCGGGCGCTGGGCTTGGCCCCTGACCTGGCCATCCAGGTCCACGGCCACGACGACTTGATGGTCTATCGCGCCAAGTGCTGCAACCCCATCCGCGGCGAGGAGATCGCCGGCTACGTGACGCGCGGCAAGGGGATTGCGGTGCATTCGAAAAACTGCCCCAACGTTCAGAACCTCATGTATGATGCCGACCGCCGCATCGAGGTGGAATGGGCGGGGCCGAAGTACAGCCTCTATCCGGTCAAGCTCACCCTGTTCACCGCCGACCGGCAGGGTCTGTTGGCCGATGTGACCTCGGTGATCAGCAGCGTGCAATCCAACATTCAGAACATCGAGGCCCGCACCGGCGACAACCGGGCGTTCATCGACGTCACGCTCGACATCGTGGACGTGGAGCACCTGGAGAAGGTGGTTTCATCGTTGCGGAAAATCGAGGGCGTTTACGAGGTCGAGCGAGTGATACATCCGTGAGGGCCCGCCACGCCCGGCCGTTTCTTCCCCGCAGGGGAACAACGTGACGGGCCGGGGGTGAAACCCACGGGTCCGAGACCACCGAGCCACCCCTGACCTCGAAGGGATCGAACCATCGGGAGCATCTCCCCGAGGAGGAGCCACCTTGAGCAAGGAAGTGATTTCCACCGCTAATGCGCCGGCCGCGATTGGTCCCTATTCTCAGGCTATCTGTTGGTGGAATTTGGTTTTCGTTTCCGGGCAGATCCCCATTGACCCAGCGACGGGCATGGTCGTGCCGGGTGACATCGCCATCCAGACCGAACGTGTCCTGAAAAACTTGGCCGCCATCCTGGAAGCGGCCGATTCCAATCTCTCGATGGTCCTGAAAACAACCGTATTCCTGAAGGATATGGATGAATTTGGAAAGATGAACGAAGTCTACGCCCGGTTTTTCCCAGACCGGCCGCCAGCGCGCGCGACCGTTGAGGTGTCCCGGCTTCCGCGCGACGTCAGAGTGGAAATCGAGGTCGTCGCCGAGACGAAGCCCCTGGGCCTGCGTGCACTCCGGGCCTTGACCCGCCGCCGGAATCGCGCTCGAGCATAGGAAGGAGAGCGCCCCGGCACGCCGCGCGTGTCTGCTCTTGAAGGGGGTCGAATGCCGCGGGCGGGAAACAACCGGGAAAGGGACTTACTTCGCCTTCACCACTTTGCCGGCGCGGATGCAGGCCGTGCAGACGCGGATGGTCTTGTGAGCGCCATTCACGATCGCCCGCACACGGCGCAGGTTGGGGTTCCAGCGGCGCCTGGTGACGTTGTGCGCGTGACTGATCCGGTTTCCGTACACGGGACCTTTCCCGCAGATTTCACACGCCTGAGCCATGCGGATACCTCTCGGCAAGAGAATGATCTGAGCGACAATCCTTTATTTTACCACACCTCACGTCCTTTGCCCATCACGAGCGCGCGAAAACTCCTCGTCGAGTTCTCGGGCAAACCGGGATACAATGTTCCCATGAGTGGACCAACGCACTTTTCCCGACGCGCCCACACCGCCGTGCTCCTGCTGCTGGGCATACTGGCCGCGGTGTCGGGCTGCAGCCGCAAGGCCGTGTCCGACCGTGAAGTCTGGGCGGAAGTCGACGGCAAGCCCGTTTACCGGGAACAGGTGGAGAGGTACTACCACAGCCGCGTAGCGGCCGCCTCCGATGCCGGTAACCCGGAACAGGCGCTCAGCTTCAAGCTGAACATCTTGAACGAGCTCATCAACAACCAGATCCTGGTGGCCCACGCTGCGCGCTCCAAGATCACGGCCTCGGAGGCCGAGGTGGACACGAAGGTGGCGGAGTTCCAGAGCCCTTACTCCCCGCAGGAGTTCCGGAAGAAACTGGCCGACCAGGGATTGGATCCGGTCTCCTTGCGTGATGAGGTACGCCAGAATCTAATTGTTACTAAGTTGATTACCAAAGAGATTGTCTCGCGGGTTGCCGTCACCGACCGGGAGATTGCGGAATACTTCGCCCGCAACCAGGCGACCTTCAACGTGCCGGAGACCCAGTACCACCTGGCCCAGATTGCGGTCACGCCGGTGGCTGAGGCGCAAGTGCGCAACACGAAGAACGACGATGCCAAAAATCCCCAGGTGGCGGAGCGCAAGATCACAGCGCTCTACGCCCGGCTGCGGGCCGGCGAGGATTTCGCCACGGTGGCCCAGGAGTATTCCGAGGACGTGCGCACCGCCTCGGGCGGCGGGGACATGGGTTTCATTCCCGCTTCTGCGCTCGCCTCCAACCCTCCGCTCCGGCAGGCCATCGCCACGCTCAAGGTGGGAGACATAACGGGGATTTTGCGCACGCCGGACGGCTATCACATCCTCAAGCTGATGGGCCGGGAGGAAGCCGGCCAACGCGATCTGTCCAATCCGCAGGTCGCGAGCGCCATTCGGCAAACCCTCATGAACGAACGCGAACAGCTGTTGAAGGCTGCCTACCTTGAGGATCTCCGCAACCGGGCCAAGGTGCGAAACTACCTGGCGGAGAAGATCGTGGCGGCCGGCGCCAACGCGCCGCAGGTCAAGTGAAGCCGGTTCACGCCAGCCGCACCAGGCGCGAGCCGGTCTCCACCCCCTTCCCTTGGGCGACGTAAATCTTCTCCACCCGCCCGGCCCGTGGCGCACGCAGCTCGTTCTGCATCTTCATCGCTTCAATCACCAGCAGCCCCGCGCCCTGGCTGACTTCCTGATGCTCGGCCACCAGGATCTTCACAATCTTGCCGGGCATGGGGGCCACGATCTCCTGCGGGCCATTCGCAGGCGCAGCGGGGCCGGCGGTCCGTCGGTGCCGGGGGTCCTGGACCTCCACGCGGTAGTGCCGCGTTCCCACCGTCACCACGCGGCGAAGCTCGCGCCTCAGCGCCTCTCCCGGCTGAGACGTCACCTGGGCCTCGTACGAGCGACCGCCGATGAGAATTGAATACACGCCCGGCGCGATTTCCGCCCAGTCGGCCTCGCCGGCTTCCTGATCCAGGAGATAGGCCAGCGGTCCGCCGTTCGCGGCAGCCTGGGGCGAGCGGAGTTCAAGCTGATGCTCGCTCGAGCGGGAGCCGTGTTGGAGCGTGATGACGAGTTTCATTGTTCTTCTGTAGCGGCGATGTCCCCATCACCGCTGTCTCGGCGGCGAGGACGCCGCCGCTACAATTCATGTCCCGCGCGTCGGCCAACGGTTCAGGAGCGCGTCGCGGCCCGCCGTTTTCCAAGTGCTCTCCCGAACCGCTGGAGCAGGCGCTGCAGGGCCGTTACGGCAAGCATCGAGCGCGGCGGCGAGCAGCGCCACGCGCTCGAGCTCCCGCTGGGGCTCATCCTCCGACAGAATCCCTTCGGCCAGAGCCCGGTCGATGAATCCGGTATCAATCCGCCCGGCGATGAAGTCCGGATGGTCCACCACCCGGCGGAAAAACGGGATGGTCGTTTCGATGCCAAACACTTCGTATTCGCGCAAGGCGCGGCGCAAGCGCGCCACCGCCTCGGCCCGGTCGTTGCCCCACACCACGAGCTTGGCGAGTAGAGGGTCGTATTCGAGGGGCACCGTCCAGCCTTCGTACACGCCGCTGTCCGAGCGGACCCCCGGTCCGCGCGGCGCCTGGAGCCTGCGAATCAGTCCGGGGGAAGGGAAGAAGTTGTTGGCGGGATCTTCGGCGTAGATCCGGCATTCCAGCGCCGCGCCGTGAAGGCGCACGTCCTCCTGGCGCCAGCGCAGCGGCTCGCCCGCAGCAATCCGCAATTGCTCCTTGACCAAGTCGATGCCCACCACCATCTCGGTGACGGGGTGCTCCACCTGGAGCCGCGTGTTCATCTCGAGGAAGAAGAAGTTGCGGCCCTGGTCCACCAGGAACTCCACCGTGCCGGCGTTGGAGTATCCCGCGAGCTTCCCAATGCGCACCGCCGTCTCGCCCATGCGGCGGCGCAGGTCCTCATCCACCGCGGGCGAGGGGCACTCCTCCATCACTTTCTGATGCCGGCGTTGCAGCGAGCACTCGCGCTCGCCCAGGTAGATCAGGTTCCCGCGCTGGTCGCCCAGGATTTGGATTTCGATGTGACGCGGCCGCTCCAGGTACTTCTCCAGGTAGATGGCGGGGTCGTTGAAGGCGTTCTGCGCTTCGGAACTCGCGTTGCGGTAGGCGGACTCAAGCTCCTCAGGAGCGAAGACCAAGCGCAGTCCCTTGCCGCCTCCGCCCGCCGAGGCTTTCAACATCACGGGATAGCCGATTTCGTGGGCGGCGCGCTCGACTTCCGCCAGGGTCTCGAGGTTTCGCACGGCGCCGGGCACCACGGGCAGCCCAGCCTGAATCAAGGCGCGGCGCGACGCGGTCTTCGAGCCCATCAGCTCCATCGCCGCGACCGGCGGGCCAATGAATACGATGCCGGCGTCCCCACAGGCGCGCGCGAACTCCGGGTTCTCGGCCAGAAATCCGTAACCCGGATGCAGCGCCTTCGCGCCGCTCCGCCGGGCGACTTCGATGAGTCGGTCGATGCGCAGGTAGCTCTCGGTCGAGGGTGCGGGGCCGATGGGGTAGGCTTCGTCCGCGTAGCGCACGTGCAGCGCCTTGCGGTCCACGTCGGAATAGACCGCCACCGTCGCGATCCCCATTTCGCGACAGGCGCGCATCACGCGCACCGCAATCTCGCCGCGATTGGCAATCAGGACCTTGTTGAACACGCGCCACTCCCGACGCTGCGAATATTACCCAAAATCGCCCCGTTTTTCACACCCATCTTGTTGATTCCAGCCGGGATAGCAGCCTTAGGTTCGTTTTGGGTAGACATTTTATGCAAGTGCTTTGATTTCAGTGAGATACTAGCTTTGCTTTCAGTACAATATAAGGAGCGGGCTGCGGCGGCATAAGAGGCTATGGTAGTGGCCTCGGCTGCCCGCCGCAGGACGGGCAGCCAGGCTTCGATCCTCTCGCGCAACTGGGCGGTAGAATCGAAGGTCGCGCCCAGGTCGGCCTCCAGTCGGTACCGCCACTTGCGCGATTGGCCCCTGAGAGTCTCGATGATATAGGCCAATTCCCCTTCAATGCGTTCCTCCGCCTCCCGGACGCGGTCCTCCCGAAATCCCTGCCACGCAGGAGCGCGCAGGGCGCAGACTTTCTCCCAGCAGGCCTCAACCAGATCGGCGACGCGCTCGGCCAGGTAAAGATCTTGGGGCAGCAGCAAGTAGATCAGGTCACGGTGCAGGCGGCGGTACTCGCGCACATCCTCGCCCCAGAACTCGATCATACGCTCGCGCACGAAGGGGCACAATTCGCGCTTCAGGGAGTTCAGGGACGACCGGAACTTGCCGGCCGCCGTGCGCGGGCCGGTGGACCTCTGCGCGTTGCGTCGCCGGGCGGCGAGTTCCAAGGGCGTAAGCTGGCGCTTCGGGGCAGAGGGCATCGCAGT
>JBEKCQ010000072.1:0-18444 GCA_050014795.1 Terriglobia bacterium
GGCTGCGCTTCCGGCCCTCGATCTCGATACCGAAATCGTTCAGTTTCAAAAAGTGCCTCATCTGCAGCTTATACCTGCCTTCGAGACCGAACAGTAACTCGAGCAATCTTTCGTTGATCCAGACAATGTGGCGGAGCGCGAATTCCCAGAGGTACGTGTATCCCTTGAAGAACTCCCAGTCCGCTTTGGTCGGGCCCCACATGCCGATCACTTCCCGCCGGATCTTCCAGCGAACGAAGTTCAGTTCTTCGGGCGTGAGGTGGTGGGTGCGCACGTTGCTGAAGTAGCCGTCGTACCAGCGGAAATCTGCGGCGTTCTGGACTCGGTTGTCCTGGAGCATCTCCTCGCGGAGGGGTGTCTTCGGGTACGGGGTCAGGAGTTGGTCCATCACACTGGTGATACCTAGGTCTTTGACGAACTGGTAGTTCTCGCGGATGGCCTGCGAGTCGTCGTCCGGGAGCCCGTTGATGATGCCGGCAACCACGACGATGTTCTGTTGCTGAAGTGCCTCGACGCCTCGGCGGATCAGGTCGAGGGTATTGGGCTTCTTCATGGCCTTCAGGTTCTTGGCGGAAGCGTTCTCAATCCCCAGAAAAATGGAAACAAAACCAGCTTCTGCCATCTTCTTTGCCACGCCGGGATGTTGGGCGAAACCAATGGGGCTGGCCTGGGTGGTGAAGATGAGGTTCTTCAGCTTCAGCTGAATCACGCCGTCGCAGAGCTTCTCGAATCGTTCCATGTCGAGGGTGATGTTGTCGTCGGTGCAGAAAATGTGCCGCGCGCCGCGGCGGTAAGCGTCTTCAATGTCCGCCAACACCCGGTCGAGGGGGAAGAGGCGGAACGACCGGCCGTACATTTCCCGGATACTGCAGAAATTGCATAGATGCAGACAGCCCCTGGAAGTCTCAATCACGTCGGCGCGCCGAAAGTACATGTGAAAGCCTTCACACAGACGCTTACCGCGGGCGGGAAGCCGGACCTTCGACAGGTCCTCCAGCGGACGGGGCGGATTGTGGAAAAAGCGATCGTCCTCTTGGTACGAGAGTCCGAGGATCTTGTCTAAACCTTTCCTGTCGGATTCCAGGCTATCCAGCAGTTCGCCAAAGCTGAAGTCGCCCTCGCCCCTGACTAGGAAGTCCCAATACTTGCTGTCCGGGCTGCCGGAAATCTGGTCATAGAAGAGAGTGGCATGGTAGCCGCCGAGGACGGTCAGGATTCTTCTGTCGAGACGCTTTACCAGAGAGGCGAATCCCAGTGTGCTGTCGTACTGGAAGGTCATCGAGGTGAAGCCCACTACGTCGGGCCTGAAATCCTTCAGAAACTTCAGAAACAGCGGAACGGCCCGTTTCCGCCACACGACCATATCCAGGACCCGCACCTCGTGATTGTCGATCTGCCCGGCGATGGTGGCCATGGCAATGCTCGGCGGTTCCCACTGCCTTCGCGGAACCCAAGGCGAGGTGGCGGGGCTTTGCACCAATAGTGCCTTCATCCTCGTGTCCTCTCTCTAACGCCGCTCTTCAGCAGCCAGGTGAAACTCCAGCATTGGGGTAAGAACCGACGACCAATACTCCCAGGTGTGCCCGCCCGGTCCGGTTGACCACACGTGAGCGATGCCGAGCCGGTTGAACTCTTCATGTAATGCAAGCGCGCCACGGAAAAGACGGTCATCCGTTCCACAAGCCAGAAAAATTCGCGGCACGGGACCCGCCTCGATAACCGTGTGTTTCCCCCTCCCTTTAGAATCCAACGGGCCTGGAGCAGGCGGCACGGACGGCCAAAAGCTCCACTGGTTGCCCTGGGAAGAGCTCACCACACTCACGCTGCCAAACCGGCCAGGGTAGTGGCGCGCCACGTCAAGAGACAAGTACCCGCCGAAGGAGAAACCCCCGATACCCCACCTCTCGCGGGAGAAGGGTATGTTGTATTTCTGTGAGACCACCCTGGCGATCTCCTCTACCACGAGGGTCAAGTAGTTTGGGAAAGGGAACTTCTCGGCATTACGGCGATAGTAATCCGCAAACCGCACGTCCGGCATGATGATGACCGCCGGCCGGACCGTGCCCTGAGCTAAGAGTCCCCCGTAAGTCTGATCCACCTTCAGATGCGTCAAAAGAGATTCAGGCCTGTCGAACCAACCGTGGTTCAGGATGAATACCTCGTCCAGAGGCTTCCCGGTTCTGGGCACCAGCGCCAGGAAGAACCGCGGTCCATTCATTTCCTCGGAAAAGAAGCGCACCCGCTCGATCGTGAGGTTGCCTTGTTCCCCCAGCCGTGTCACTTCTATCTGGTCTTTCCGGAGAGGCGCTTTTTCCCAAGGTTCTTCCTTGAACCGCTCAAGACTCGTACACGCTCCCACGATCACGGCCAACACCACGCATCCATACATCTTTTTCACGGTCCGAGCCCTCCCCTGCAAAGGCCTGCCGAAGACGGGGTCTCACGGCGAACGTTTACTCTCGAGCTTTTCCCTGATGATTCTGTGGATCTGTTCTACGGTATTCAAGTGATACCGGTCGATCTCCCCCGGCATGAATTCAATGCCGAACTGGCCTTCAACGAAATTGAGCAGGTCGATCACCCCCACCGAATCAATAATGCCGCTGGTGATCAGCGGGGTGGTGTCCTCCAAAGTCTGGTCCTGGGCTCCCCGCAAATAGTTGTCAAGAATGAACTGGCGCACCGCCGCTTTGATCTCCATTCCCCTGTCTCCTGGCGTCCAATTCCCGTAAAGCCGCGTAGTCAATCTTGCCCCGGCTTCCCCTCGGTATGTCCTCGACGAAGACGATATGGTCCGGCACCGCGTACGATGGTACAGATTGTGCGCAATACGCCTTCATTTCCCCTTGCGCGATGCTGCTATGAGGTCGCCGCCGGACAAAGGCGGTAATCGTGGTCTGCAGTTCGTGGTCCTGCGAGGAGATCACCACCACCTCCAACACGTCGGCGTGCCGGCCAAGCGTAGCCTCAATCTCGCCGAGCTCGATCCTGAAACCCCGTCTTTTCACCTGCCGGTCGAGCCTACCCATGAAGGTATAGTTCCCACTGGAATCCAGGGACACCCGGTCGCCGGTTCTGTAGAACCGCCTGGGGGGACCCTCCCTGCCGGAGACGTTAGTGAATACCATTTCAGTCTCGGCGGGACGGTCCCAGTATCCAGTCATGAGAGATTCGCTTCTGACCAGCAACTCGCCAGTCCAGAAGCCATCCTGGAACTCCCTGCCGGCGGGGTCCAACATCAGTTCGGCGTACGGGCAGGCCTTGCCGATGGGAATCGGACGGGAGGAGTCGAAATCCTGCCCCACATGGTGGTAGGCAACCACGTTGCTTTCGGTCGGGCCATAGAGGTTGTAGCAAGCCGCGTGCGGAACGGTTACCTGCAGTTTCGCAACCTGCTGGCTGGGGAAAACTTCCCCGGCGAAGAGAATGAGCCGCAGGTCCGGATACCCGCCGCGCGCAAACTCTGGCTCGTTCAACATGCCACCGAGGATCGACGGCACTGAGTACCAAACGGTGATCCGCTGCTCGTTCATGAAGCGCGTCAGGAATCTCGGCATCCAGACGACCCGGTCCGGAACAATGACACAGGTGGCTCCGCAAAGTGCCATGTTGAAGATGTCAAAAGTAGAAAGGTCGAAACTCAACGGGGAAGGACAGGCAATCCTGTCAGCTTTGCAGATCTGAAACTCTTCGGCAGACCAATTCACAAATGCGCCGACGGCGCGATGGGAGATGACCACCCCCTTGGGTTGCCCCGTCGAGCCAGATGTGAACAGGATGAAGGCAGGGTCGTCAGGTTCGAGGGCAGGTTCCGGAAACTCACTTGATGAGCCCTCTAGCGCTTCCGGGAATGGAACCCGATTGTCATTATGGCGATCGACAATCAGAGGCAGGGAATCCGTCCGGCCAGTTTGGCAGGCGCTCTGGTCCACCAGGCCGCCGGTGGGCTCGGTCATCACGAAGCGAGGTGCACAGTCCTCCAGTGCAGCGTGGATTCGCTTGGTGGGCCAGTGCGGCTGGATCGGAACGTACACGGCCCCGGCCATCAGCGTGGAGAACAAGGCGGTGATTGCCTCCGTCGTCTTCGACAGAACCAGCGCCACCCGATCCCCTTTCCGGAGTCCGCGCTGAACCAAGGCTGCCGAGAGAGCGGTGGCTCTCCCCAACAACTGCCCGAAAGAGGTGATCCTTCCCTCTTCCACGATGGCGGTACAACTGGCAGCACTCTGCGCGGTGTCGCGCAGGTAGTCGTGGAGTAGGAGGCGTTTCTCAGGCCCTGGCAAGGGTCACCCCCCAAGTGAAACCAATGCCGGCGGATGCGAAGAGCAGCAACTGCCCGGGCCGGATCCGGTGATCCCGGCGCAAGTCCGTGTAATTGATGACCAGGTCGCTGGCGAAGGTGTGCCCGTACTCCGCCAGTTTGGCGGAATAGACCTTCTCTCCCGGCAGCCCCAGCATCTTCATGAAGCCCTCTTGATCGCCGCGGCTGATGTTCGAGTAAATGAAGTGATCGATGTCGTCCAGTTTCAGGGACGCCTTCTTCAGGACCTTGTGAACCAGCCGGAAGAAGTTCAGGTAATAGATGGGCATCAATTCGTTCTCGAGGCGCGTCGAATCAACGTTGATCACGAGTTGCCCGGATCCGCTCCCGCAGCGCGAAACGGTGATCGTATTGTGCAGATGGCTGAGGGTCAGGACCTCCACGGCCAAGACCAGTGCGCCCTGGTTCGTCTGTCTGCTCAGCACAACTGCGCTCCCTGCATCTCCTTGCACGGTCACTGGCATCAAGGATCGGCTTCCCGCCGGCGGACTGTCGGCGGTGACCAGTAGGGCGGTCCGCAGGCTTTCATCAGTCGCCATCAACGCCTGCGCATTCTTAAGGGCAAGGTGCAGTCCGCCGCATCCTCCCACCTTGAAACCGAAATTCAGCGACGTTTCGGCGCCCAAGTCGGCACTTAGTTTCTGAGCGAAAGACAGGTACTCCCCGTCTTCGCCTGGAAGCGTGCTGAAATCTATGATCAGGTCGACTTCCCGAGCGTCGATCTCAGCCTCAGCGAGCGCCGAAACGGCCGCTTCCAACGCTAGGTCGTAGGGTTGTTTCACGCCGCAGACACGGACCAGCTTCAGCCCCAGGCCGTCCAGTATCCTTTTTCTCAGGCTCGTGCTGAGTGGCTGGAGAGCTGCTTCAACCCTGTCCTTCTCCCGCTCCATGATGGCTTCCACGGTCTCAACGGCCGGCGGGAGGGCATAGGCTGTTGATGCAATTCGGACATCCATGTTGGTCTGACAGGGCTCGCTGTCCGGCATGAGTATCAACCTACTTCACCGATAGCAATCCAGCAAGAGGGCCGCACGAGCCCCTCCTGCGGAAGCTCCCAACAACAGGGCCAAGCCTTTATGGAAAGACCCAGCGTGACTTGCGCGCCGCCTTCCCTGCTGCCCATCGCCGCGAATCGCTTCAGGATTTGGGCATCGCCCCAGACCGGACAGCGCCAGGACAAGCCTGAGAATACCGTTGCCGTCGAATTCGCCGGAAAGGGCTTTGGGGGCGGCTATCGTCAGGTTGTCACAAGCGCCGAAGACCTCCCGAACCGCCGTTGCCTCCAAAGCGTCGAGGCTGGGAGAGCCGTTGGCGCTGCTGACCAACAAGCCAACCTCGGATGGTGCCAAGTCACCGAGGGCTCTATGGATCAGTTCCACAGCCGGCGCGCAGCCCGAGCCCCAAGAAGTGTCGGTCGCCTCCGGGTCTGCCACGAGATACCCAGAACGGAAACCGGCATAAGCTCTCGCTCCGCGTTTCAATCGCCGGTGCTCGGATTCCATGATCACGGTCGCCAACCCTTCACCTGGCACGAATCCATCCGCCTCGGACGAGAACGGGGCGGGTGCGGCCTTTCGACCAAGACAGGCCCCGGACAGAACCGCGGCAGCCTCATACCATTCGTATAGGGTCTGGGTGAGCGTGTCTCCCGCCAGCACAACCGCCAGGTCCGCTTCCCCGCTGCGGAGCAGAGCCGCAGCCTGAAGCAGAGCTGCTTCGCCGGAAATGCCTCTGCAGGTTAAGGTGACATTGGGCCCCCGAAGACCGAAGACACGGGCGACATGACTGGCCGGGGAATTGTTGAGAGTCTCGGGAAAAATGATGGGGTCCGACTTGCCATATCCGTTCGCCGCAACGCCCCTGAAATAAGCCTCCGTCAGCTCGATGCAGCCAAAGCCCGTGCCGAAAACAACCGCCACTCTGGAGCGATCCTCTGCGTCGAGATTCACGCTGGCGTCCTGGATGGCCAGCGCGGAGGCCACGAGGGCCCAGACCGAGAGGCGATCCTGTCTTCTGGTCTTCAGGCCAGGCACAATATCGGTCGGGCGGAACGGGTCGACAAGAAAAGCCCTGCGCACCCCACGTGTGGGCCAACCGGTCACAACCCCCGGTCTCACCTCCTCACGGCTAATCAACCCCCGGAGTGGCCCAAAGGGGCTCACTGAACCAACCCCTGTTATCGCGACCGTGGGTAGGCTCATACGCGATCAGATCCATCATCCAGCCCAAAGATCAGGCTGGCGTTGCTCCCGCCAAATCCCGCCGAAACCGTCATTCCCAAGGGGACCCGCTGGCGACGGGGTTCGCCCACGAGCCAGTCAACAACTGGGCTTTCGATTGGATCGTTCAACCGGAGGGTGGGAAACAGGATTCCCAACCTGGCACTCAGAATGGTTACGACGGACTCCAGGGTCCCGGCCGCACCGAGACAATGTCCAAAGTACGATTTACTTGAAGAGACTGGGATCGGGTGGCGGCGATCCTGGAAAGCTGACTCGTAAGCTTTGACTTCGGCCTCGTCGTTTAGGGACGTGCCTGTGCCGTGGGCGTTGACGTAGCAAATCTCGTCGGGGCCCACTCCGGCCATCTTCATGGCCAGAGTCATGCTCTCGGCCAAGCCACGGCCTTGCTCGTCGGGAGCCGTGAGATGAAAGGCGTCATTGGTCATGCCCCAGCCGCGCAGCACTGCCCATATCCGGGCCTGGCGCGCTCTCGCGCGCTCCAGGGTTTCAAGAACCAGGATGGCGGCTCCTTCACCCAAGTTCAGTCCTTTCCGGTTCTTGTCAAACGGCCGACAAGGCTCGGGATCGAGGGCTTGCAGAGCATTGAAACCGCTCAGGGTGAACGGACAAAGAGCTTCACTTCCGCCGGCGAGCGCCATGGGGGCGGTACCGTCGAGCACCATCTTTGCCGCGAGCACGATGGCTATGGCGCCCGACGCGCAGGCGATGTTCACACCATAGCGTGGTCCGCGGAGCCGGAAGTACGCGCCCACGGCATCGGCGACGTGAGAACTCTGATAGGAGGTGACCGTAGAGAAGCCTCCCCGTCGGTAGTAGCCCCTCGGATCGGCAATGATTCGCGGCTCGATTTCTCCCAGACCCGCAACCGTCGTGGCGACGACAACGCCGCTCTCACGGTAGTCGCTGCACTCCTTGGCTACTTCCGCCAGCGTACGCCGGGCGGCAAGTATTCCAAGCCTGTCCGTGCGCGAGAAGCGAAACCCCGGCCGCTCCTCGACTGTCAACGGCTGTCGAATCTGGGCGACCACCGGAGCAGGGTCGAGCCCGCTCTCAAAGATGTCCAAGGGCTCCAGGCAACTCCAGCACTCCAGCAAGCCAGCCTGGAAAGAGTCCAGGTCGCTCCCCAGGGGACTGATGAGCCCAATTCCGGTGACGGCCACCAGGTTAGAGTCCCTGTTCATTGCACCCACACCTCGACTCGTCCACGGTTGCTTTCGGAACTCCTTCCTCACGGTAAGTCGCGGGCGGCCAGAATTCAAAGAAAGTCAGCCACTGATCATAATGGACCCTGACGTTCTCCTCCAGAAAACTGACCGCCTGCCGCAGTCCGGTTCGCAGAGCTTCATCCCGGTCCCCGATACGAGGAAGCACAATCGGCTCACCCAGAATGACGCGATACCGCAGCCAACCCTGGCGCACAACAACGCCGGGCAAGACCGGCGCGCCGGAAATGTCGGACAGGTAGAAAGGGCCCAGCGGGAAGCTCGCCTGCCTTCCGAAAAAAGGTACCTCGGCGTCTAATCCGTGATACGTCCGGTCTCCCTGAATGGCCACGATTTCGTTGGCGCGTAGCGCGTAAAGAAGCTTCACGGAAGCCAGCGAGTCGTTCATGTCCACGATACGCAGGCGTTCGTTGCTCATCATGTCGCGGAGCATCATTTCGGCCGGCTTATCCCGTTCCACCAAGCGGGCGACGTTGACGGGCCGGCCGTGCATTTCCAGCAGGCGCGAGGCGAATTCCCAGTTTCCCAGGTGAGCGGTCCAAACGATCAGACCGTTCCCCTTCGCCAAACAGGAGTCAATCACTTGACTGCCCCGCTGCGGGTCAGTGAGCATGGAAAGCAGTTCGTCATGGCTGGCGCGGGGCACATAGCAGTAGGAGACCATGAAGTCGCAGAAGGAGTAGAAGACCCTGAGGGCTTTCCCCAAGAGCCGCAGTTCGTGGCCCCCGCAGATCTGCCGCAGGTTGCTGACCAATGCCCTTCGTTCGTTTTTCAGAAGCAAGAAGAAGATCAGAGCCGTAACGAAAGCTACCGGAGGCTGCAGAAATCTCGGCAATCTGGGGGTGATCGTGAAAACAAGCTGGTGCGCGAAAGGCGTGTGATAGCCGTGCTGGTACCAGCGTGTCAATTGGCCTCTGTGACCAAGAGTTCGTCGACGCTGCGAACTATCTTGCGCTTCAGCACCGAGTACATGTGGCTAATCTCCGTATCACTGTATCCAACTGTTCTGAGGGTCCGAACCGCACCGTCGACCCCGGCCCTATTGTTCAACCCAAACCGGTCGTGGTATTCGAGCAGGATCCGGTACATCTCTGCCTTGGGTAACGTTGGCGTGCCGACGGGCAGATCGTGGTAGGAAAACCGGCTCGTGAGCGCCAACCGCTCCGGTTCCCACCCGGCCTCCAACGCTTGCTGGTTGATCTCGCAGCCCGGAAAGAATCGCAGGCAAAAATGGTAAGGGAGAACGGACGGTTTCGGCAGCTCGCCGAGCCAATCGAGCGTCCTTTGCGCTTGCTCCTTGGTTTCGGTCGGAAACCCGAACATGGTGGAGATGTTCACAATCACACCCTGCCGTTGGGTGTAACTGATGGCCCGTTTGGCTTTCTCGAGGTCGACCTTCTTGTGCACCAAGTTCTGAATGTCTTCGTTGGCCGATTCAATGGCGTAGGTAAACCACATGGCACCCGCTTCTATGGCCCGGTCGACAAACTCCTCGGTGACAATATCGGCACGCAAGCCGTTGGCAAAACAGATCCGTAGCTTGAGCCCCGCCGCGATGATCCTGTCGAAAAGTGCCAAGGCCCTCTTCAAGCTTAAATTGAAGATGTCATCCACGACATAGAAATCCCTGATGCCGTGCGTGCTGTAAAGTTCATCGATCTCCTGAAATACGTTGTCGGCGCTGCGCATTCGGACTTGCTTCCAGTGATTGAAGCAAAAAGTGCAACCATAGGGGCATCCCCGGCTCGTGAGCAGGACCCCCTGTCGGCGATGGTTGTAAGCATAGCTGAGCTGGCGCTGGTAGAGATCCAGGTCGATCAGATCGTAGGCCGGAAACGGGAGGCTGTTGATGTCGTCAATCTCCGGCGCATCTTCATTCTCCACCGTCATTCCGGAGTGTCGGTAAAGGATGCCGGGGATATCGGAAAGAGGTGCACCGGAAAGGATCCGCCCGAAGACATTCTCGCCCTCGCCCTTTACTGCGATGTCGATCGCCGGGACGTGTGAAAAGAGTTGGTCCTTGAGCGCCTGGACAATCGGCCCGCCGGCCACAATCGTGGCATCGCTGTGCTGGCGGCTGAGGGTGGCGATCCGCTGCAACTCCTCGAGGAAGAAGATGATGGAACGAACCCCAATGATGTCCGGCTGGAAATCGGTCAGAATACGGACGAACTCGTCGTCGTGCCGACAATCGAGAGAAGATTCGATGATCCGAATCTCAACCTGGGGGGCAACCGTCCGAGCATAAGCCGCGAGGTACATCAAGCCGAGGGGAGGAACATGCACTTCAAACGGAATGCTGCCCCCGACCCATTTGGCCATGTCGTTGGCTTCCACCAGTAACACCCTGGCCGGCTTAGCATGCGCACTCCGATACGCCCTCATAAGTATTGCCCGTGCGGCCCTCCCCCAACACTACGGCTGGTTCACCTCTTTCATCTTCACCTCGATCGCGGCGGCCAGAGTGTTGATGTTCTGCCACACCCCGGGCTCAAACTTCCCCGTCACCAGCCGGATCCCAAAATGCCTCTCGATCTCCAGGATGAGCTGGAGGATGTCGATGGAATCGATTTCCAACTCACTTCCCATGAGAGGTTGATCGTCACGCAACTGATCGGGGGTAAGGTCAGTGATCCGCAAGCTTCGGACAATTAGTGACTTGAGCTGCTCCTTGATGTTCTCCATGAGTTCGAGCCCACTGGGCTCTCGCGCCCGTTTGTTGGTTAAGCCCCAGGAAAGTATAGCATGTGTCCGGACCTCCTACTCAGCGCGCCAATCCCAGAGCCGATATCCCGCGCAAGAAGACCTCTGCCGCCCTGCCCACGGGATCGAGCAAGACGGTTCGCTTCTCGAGCCTGCGCTGAACCGGTTCCCCCCGGAAGTGGGCAATCTGCCGGTAGTGGGCGATGAAGGCGAGGACCCGCAGAAAGAGCTTCCACCTCAACGGCGCGAAGTAATCGCTCTTGATCAGCGGCATGCCCAGGCCGGACTTGACCTCTTCCATGAATTCAGCGAAGCTTCCCGCCCCCGGCGATCCGCAGAGCGTTGAGCTGGCAAGCAGGAGGTGACTGTCTCCTCCACCGACAACCGGCTTGCCTACCTGTCGCGCCAGTTCCAGGACCCGGTCATTCTCCGCCCGGGGCCGCATGCCGTTGTACTCCAGCGCGTGGATTGCCCAGCCGTAGCGTTTCAGCAACTCCTGCACCAGCCTTTCACTCTCGTTACCGTGTGCCCAAGAGATGAGGGGATGATTCAACACCACCAGACAGCCGGTCGCGGCGAGAGTCTCGAACACATCATCAAGCCGGCCTTCGTCGGCCGCAGCCCGCAGCGTGCGATGCGTGGCCGCGATCCCGTCCTCGGGCAGGCCCGTGATCCCCAAGTGGAGAAGACGACCACCGAAGCGGATCGAGAGTTCCTCGCCCAGGGCAATCCCGCTACCGTCCGAGGGCCGGTGCTCGCGCAGTTCCACGCTCCCGGCGACCTCATTGTGGTCGGTAATGGCCAGGTGAACGCGGTCAAACCCCAGACGCTGGGCGGCCTCGGATTCCATGCGCAACACATCTTCGGGAGCAAAGGGCGGGTGGTAGAGCAGTTCGGCGTAGTTGAGATCCGGCACCCATTCCAGCCCAAAAGCCCTCTGGACAATGGACCGCAGCGGACGCATGAACCATCGGGCCATCACTCCGTTGAGCGAGGTCAAGTCCTCGAAGGAATAGTGGGAATGGTTGTGTAGGGAAACCACCGAGCGGAACTCATGGTGGGGCCGGGGGCACGGTTTGTACTTGTAATTCTCGATAACCCAGCACTGAGTGCGTCTCATCACCAAGACCCGAGTGGGTTCAGACGAACCCTCCATCCACCGAAATCACCTGCCCGGTGATGTACCTTGCCCCGCCTGAAACGAGGAACACGACCAAGGGCGCGACCTCCTCCGGCTTTCCGAACCGCGCCAAGGGAATCTCCGCCAAGAGTCGCTCGCCTTCCTTCTCGATGAACTGTGCCGACATCCTGGTCTCGATGACACCCGGGCAGACCGCATTCACCCTGATGTTGTAGCATCCCATCTCTCGGGCCAGGGCCTTGGTGAAAGCAATGATGGCTCCCTTGGAGGCGGCGTAGTTGCACTGTCCCACCTGCCCGCGGATGCCGCTCGGGGAGACAATGTTGGTGATCGCTCCTCCCCCCAGGTGCATCATTCCTCTCAAAGCCAACTGCGAGCACAGGTAAGTGCCCCGCAGATTCGTGTCCAGGACGGCGTCCCACTGCTCGTCCGAGAGCAGCATCAGGACACCGTCCTGCTTGATGCCGGCATTGTTCACCAGGTACGAGAGAAAACCCCAGCGCTTCTCGATTTCGGCAAACAACCCTTCCACCTCGTTCCGGCGGGAGACGTCCGCCTGCATCGCGACTGCCTCGCCACCGGCGTCCGCAATCCGCTTCACGACGTCGGCGGCGCCCGGCGCGTTGCTCCGGTAGTTCACAATCACGCGGTAGCCGCTGCGGCTGAGGGCCTCCGCAATGGCTGCCCCGATGCCTCCCGAAGCTCCGGTCACGAGCGCGTTCTTTGTCTCCCCCATCGAATCTCCACCGCCGGCGGGTTCGGGCGTATCAGCGCAGTGGTTTGAAAATCATGAAGTAGACGCCCCATCTTGAGTTGTAACGCTCCATGTTGCCCCGCAGTGCGAAGGTAGTCGTACCCTGCAAGTAGGTACCCCAGGGACCGGCCGTACCAAAATCGAATTCCAGACCATCAAATTGACGAAAATATCTCGACTCGGTTTTGTTTCTGGCTCGGGCGTAGTTGTAGAAGCCCTCGAATTTGACGAGTTCCATCAGGTTGAACCCATAGCTGACGCTGCCGATGGCGATGGCGTCAAAGGAATCGGTGCCGTTCGGGATCCCCCGGATGCGCGGCTGGGAAAAGAAGGATGGACGGTAGCGAGAGAACCGGTCCAGACGATCCCCGCCGTAATAGGCGAAGTCCAGCCCGGCCTTGGTGAATTTTCCAAAGTAGAAGTTCTTGCTGAAATCGCCAGAGTACTTCGTGAACGTCGCGTTCACCGGTTCCTGCTGGTCTCCAAACGCCTGCCAGCCAATCCGTCTGCCTTCCAAAAAGGTGCCCGTGAAATTGTATCCTTGGCGAACGTACTTGATCTCGGCGTTGGGGAGCAGCGTCAGCCCGTTGCGGGGCAAGGTGTACAGCTTGGAGGTGTCACTGGTGGCGCGAAAGAAGTTGTAAGCAAAGTGAGACGCGGCGGTGAGGCTCAAGTTGGTGGTGGCTTGCCAGGTGGCCCTCACCCCGGTGGTTTCCTCGAAGACCCAGAGGTTCTCTTCCTTGACCTCGGTATTGCCGGAGAAGACCCGATTGTTCTCCGGCAACCCGGAGACCGCCAGGTCCAATCCCAGGCGGTACTTGCTCGCCCACTGCTTGGAGAGGTTGGCCGCCAGAAGCGGACCGGCAAAGAAGACGGAAAGCTGCGAATTGGTGTTCCGGAAGTTAAAATCCACCAAGCTCATACCGAACAGCGGGATGGGAAAGTTGAACGTGCCCTCGTAGAAGGCCCCGCCGATTATCGACTTGACCCGCTTGTCGCTGGCGGCCTGCAAAACACGCTGGTCTCCCTCCTTCCGGAGAACGCGCAGTCCCTGTTGGGTCTCGCGGTACATCGGGCTGTCGGATTGGTGCGCGGCCGAAAGCGCCGCCTCAAAGTCACCGGCGTTGATGGCGTAATCGGAGAATTTGTAGGTCTTCTCGAGCATGAAGTTGCGCCCGGCGGCGTTGAGCGTCTGCTGGGCGTAGATCGATTTGATCAGATTGAATTGGTTCCCTTTGCCGTCGGAAACCAGCTCGAAGCTCTGGGTCTCATCGTTTACGACGACATTACTTTTCGCTCCCCGCTGGCGCAACTGCAACTTGACCTGCCGGAAGGTGGTCCCATCGATCCAGATCTTTCCACTGTAGAGGGTTTCCCCGCCCTCCTTGGGCTCCACTCCGACCACATAGCAGGCGGTTCCGTCCACCTGGTCGGTGCCGAGGAGAGTGTATTGGTATTTCTCGTTGAGTTTGAGCTCCAGGGGTTGGGTCATCACCTTTTCCGGCTCGAGCTGCGGCAACGGAAACTCTCGCTTGTCCTTGAACCTGACCCCGTTGACGTAGAACTCCGTCTGCGCCCATTCCACCAGCCCGGCCCGGTCGGAGAACTGTTTGAACTGCATGGAGATGTCAAATCCGGAGCCGACGTTCGTGGACTGGAAATGCAGGTTCATGAAGCAGGCGGCAATAGAGTTTTCCAGCTTCTGCCGTTGCCCTTCGCGGTACTGCTGCCAGCGGGCGATGATTTCTTCCACGGTCAGGTCGGCGCGGGCCCTGACCTCGACCACCGTGCGGGCTCTCTCCTCGGCAACCCCCAGCTTGTGGATCAGAATGAGGGCGTATTCCGAGTCGCAAAGGCAACTCTGCGTGCTGCCTTTCTCCGTTTTCTTAATCTCCCCCGGCGCGAGCTTGCGCCCGGAGACCGCGTCCAACCACTGCACGTCAAACTCTCCCGTCGCCGGACCCAGCAGGCTGACGCTGTTGGGACGGTCGCGGCTCCCCTTCACCTCGGCCAGGATGCTGACGTCCTGCGAATCCCGGTCGACAAAGAATTTGTGTTCGCTCGGCTCGATGCCCTGCGCTGTGACGCCGAACAGGGAAGCCTCCGGCAATACGGGAATGAATTCGCGTCCGATAGAACGCGCCAAGAGGTTGGCCGTCGCGCAAAGCTGGCCGAGGACCTTGACGTCGGGTGGATCCGCCCAGATCACCTCGACGGAAGTCCCGCTGCTAGCCACCATGGCATCCAGATACGACACCCCGACCCGTTCCGGGTCCGCCGCTTGCCCGTCCTCGAGCCTCAGCATCAGAGGCTTATTCAATGCGTGTGCGGCGATCCAGGTCACCTCGCTGCGCCAGCCCGGCGCGAATACAATGCCGAGACCGTCAGCGTAAGTGGCCAGCCTCTCGACAAGGTCAGCCTGCCGCCCGACAAACCCAGGCGGGAGAAAGAAAATGAGCTTCAGGTCCAGTTTGCTCCCCTTGGCCTTCACGGCAATGTCGGCCAGCGCGAAACGAGACAACTCGACCGCCCCCAAGGGTTCCTCAATCTCCACAATCAGGCCCCGCACTCGAGGAGCTCCCAGCGGCAGCCGCTGCAGAAATTCCGTTACCCGTTCGTTGACGGCCTTCTCTTGTTCCTGGCCGGTCAAGTTGCCGGCCCGGACCTTGACATGCAGGTACGCTTCGGCGTTTTCCGGCATGCCTCCCAGGATTCTCTCTGGGACATCGTATCGGTTACCGGGCTCGTTCTGGCCGCTCAAGTTGAACACGAGCGGAGGCAAGACGAGCACCTTGTCCGTAAGGCCACACTGCTCCGCGGCTTTCAGCGCCTCCGCCGTATCCCCCTCGGCGGGGATGGAGAACGCGCACTTCGGCAGCGCAGCGCTATCTGCCGGCGCGCCTTCCAGAAAGGCCGCGAGGAAGACGGAAAGCAGGAGGGCATCGAGCGCCAGACGGAGGCGCATCTTTTTCATAGCAAAACATCCCTCGGGTCAACTATGACATTGGAGTGGGGACTTCTCCGCGCGTGACGCACGCGACTTCGAAGTCCGACTGATCCTGTCGCGACTCAGCCTTGGCGTGCCCTCTAACGTTGTCGTGGCTAGACCCCCAGGGCAAGGTTTGGGGCAACAGGAGAGGCATACTCCTCTCGCAGCAATTCCTCAGCGGTTCGGTACCTAGCTCCCGCGTTATAGCTGCAGAAAGGAATCAGAGCTCCGTCTGTCGTCACATACTGTATGATGCAGCGCCGCACGCGTCGGAAATTGTAAGTGCGGAAGTCCATGAAATGCATGCCCGCAACGAACATCCCGTTGAAGCCCCTCCGGAACCAGTCGGCGGCCCTCCCGCAGGACTTATCCTCCCATCCGTCCAAGCCACGCAGCAGCCGCTCAAACGTCAAAGCCTTGGGAGCTTGGCGCTTGTCGAAGCAATCCGAGAGTCGATTCAACTCCTTGAGCTGAGAGATTCGCTGCCCTAGAGTTGCTCGGTCTGTGGAAGGAACGATGTCTCCCAGACTTCTGAAGAGTCTGTCCAAGTCCAGGAACCGGGTGATGCAAACCGGCTTGTTGTTCTCGTCGATGTAGAAATAAGTCCCCAGGGAACAATGCGCGTCGCAGGCCGGGGTGGCCACGGGCTCGTTACGGATTCTGCTCAGGGCGCGGGTAACCATCGAGACCGCATTCAGGGGAAACCAGTCGTCGGGGAATTGGGTCAACCCGGTCTGGCTGCCGAATTCCTTGGCCATCATGGCGAGGTCGAACAGCTCACGCTCGCGCTCCTCGATCTTGACTCGCCCGGTCAAAGCCGCCGGTTGGAAGCTAATGCCGGTGATCTGCTTGCTGTACTTCAGCGCAAATTGAAAGAGGGGGCCGATCTGATCGACGTTGATCCCAGAGGCGATGGTAGGGACCAATACGATACGCATGTTCGTCTTGAGGATGTTCTCAACGATCGCAATCTTCTGCTCCAGAAGCCGTCGTCCGCGCAACTTCAGATAGGCCTCGTCGCTCACCCCGTCGAATTGCAGGTACAGGGTGTGCAAGCCGGCCTCTTCGCAGAGGTGGGTGTAGTCCGGGTTGACGAACCTGCTGCCGTTCGTAGCCACCTGGACATGCGTGAAGCCCAGTTCGCGCGCGGTGCCGAGAATTCGCGGAAACTCGGGATGCAGGGTGGGCTCGCCGCCCGAGAACTGGATGCGCCGGCAGGGCACCGGCCGGTTCACCAGCGACTGGAGCATCTCGCGGACCTGTTCCAGGGCAAGAAAGTAGTGGCCTCTCTGGCCGTCGGTCTCTGCGAAGCAGACCGGACAATGAAAATTGCACCGGTTCGTGATGTCCATCACTGCCAAGGCCGGAGGGTTGACGCTGTGGATGCCGTAGTCGCAGGTCGCGCCGCTCGGTGCGCGTTCAGCCGCTTCGTCGGAGGCGGGAAAGACCAAGTCGTTCCAGGCATTCAGTCTGCGGTACAGGGTCGAGTCAGAGAAGATGAGATGCTCAGCGACTCCATGTCGGCTGCACTGGGTGCGCTGGTACACCTTCCCGTCCCGCTCAACGATGGAAGAAGCAGCCTGCTCCCCGCACTCGAGGCAAAGAGAGGGGATCTCTTCGATGGCTTTGTCGAGCGTCATCATGCAATCTGACCTGACCTACGAAAAGGCGGAACGTAGCATACCATAAACATAGGTTGACTCCGCAGCTTTCCGCAAATAGCCGGCCCGGTTCTCGGACGGAGCAAGACGATGGCCGTTCTCGAAAGTAAGGTAACTTGCTCGGGTGAGCCGCACTCGCACCCTACTGCCGTCATTGCTGGTTGAGCTGCAAGAGCGGCGAAAACCGAAGCGCAGGAAGTGCGGAAAACGCTTGACAAGCCCCACACGAACAATTACGCTCCGCCCACACTGGAAGCCGTTTCACAGCGCGGTTTCCGCCCCGTAAAATCAATAGGTTGGCGAGGTGGTGAAGCCGCGCTTGAATAACACAGGAATGGAGGTTGTCGCCATGGTCAGTTCGCGCAAAGTGTTGGCATATCTGTTGACTTTCACACTCCTTGCTCTGAGTCTCCCGACGGTGAATGCCGCGGAAGAAACGCTGGTTGGCCAACAGGCAACCGTGAAGGCAGATGAGGCGAGCCTGACGGTGAGAATGGGGGACACTAAGCAGTACGCCTTGCCCCGCAGCGGGCTGACGCTGCTCCCCAGCGTTGAGAGCAAGTACGCTAGCGGGTCCGATCTGTTCAACCTCTACAAATCCGAGGGCCTTTACAGCTACGCCCCAGCCGGAGACACGGCCGAGTTAGGACGTGTTCGGAAATTCAACGGTCTGGAATTCGGCTACCCTGCTGCCAGCCCCCGGAGCATGTACCCGCAGGATACGACGCAGGCGCCGCAGCAGCAGCCCGCCCACCAGCGCGCCCACCACCCCAGTAGCAGACTCGGGAAGGCTCTTACGATAGTCGGAATCGGTATGATGGCTGGCGGGGGAGCGATGATGGCCGCTGGGAACGACGAGAACTGTGTGGGGACCTGTATTGACTGGAGGGCCACCGGAGCCGTTTGGCTGGGCGCGGGCGCCGTTCTTACGGTGATCGGCTTAGTCAAACTGCGACACTGAGCGAGAGATTACGGTTCGGCAGAGACGCAGCCGCGCGCAATGCTGAGTTGTGTCTGTAGGGGCGGACTTCCGTGTCCGCCCTGATTTTTCCCCAACGCCACGCCGGGGTGGCCTTCAGGCCCTGTGGAAGGGCATGACTTCAGTCGTGCCGTTACGCGATACGCCCTCTCCCTCTTGTGACCTTCAGGCCCCGGGCTGTAGCGCCGGTCTATGACCGGCGGGAAGGGGTAGCCACGACGAATCGGCATTTGGATTCGTCGTGGGCCCGTCGGCGCGGACACCCCAAGACCCACGACGAGAAAAAACGCTCGTCGTGGCTACCTGCCGCCTTCTCCCTTCTGCCTTCTGTCTTCTGACTCCTGACTTCTGACTTCTTACTTCTGACTCCTGCTGTAGATCAACCGAATGATCAACCTTCACCAGCTGATCGACCACTAATCGTTGATCA
>JBEKCQ010000073.1:0-18440 GCA_050014795.1 Terriglobia bacterium
GTACGCAGCGTAAACCTGCTCGTGGCACTTCCCGCAGGTGGAGGCCACCCGAGGCTTGGCAATCGGAGAACGCAGATCGGACGCGGGCAGAATGCCGTGCACGCCGTGACAATCGTTGCACGCGGCGGCGTTCATCTTGCCCGCGCGGATGGCGCGCCCGTGGACGCTTGCCTGGTAGGCCTCCACTGGCTTCGCCACCGCAAACAGGTACTTGCGGACAAACTCAGGATTCGAGTGGCAACGCCCGCAGGTCTCCGGCAGCTTCGCTTTGCTCACGGAAGAATTCGGGTCGCTGGCCGTGATCGCGCGATGCGTGGGCCCGTGGCAACCCTTGCAGCTCGGAGCATCGCCATTGCCGCGGCCGTTCGCTTGTCCATGCACGCTGGCCGCGAATTGCTTCACCTCGGCGTCGTGGCAGGAGGCGCAGAACTCGGTGCCACGCGTGGAGGGTTTCACCACGTTGTGGTCGCCGTGACAGGTGATGCAGGTCTGGGGACTGTCCGGTTTGCCCAGCATGGCGTGGGCCCCGGAGGCAAGATCCTGGGAAGCCTCCGCGTGGCAGGTGAGACAGGAGGATGAGGCTGTCTTCGCAGTGTGAGGAAACTTCGCGGCACCGGCGTGGCAGTCGACACACCGAAAGTCCTTATGGACGCTCTTGGGAAGCGCCTCGGCGTTTACGGTGATGTTCCTGCCTCGCGAGTTCGTCAGGCCAGTGGCGGAAGCGTGACAGGAGAGACAATCATCAGCCGCGCGGGCCGAGGTGAGAGCCCCCAGGAGCCCGAGAACCAACAGCCATCCGAGTCGCGCAACTGTCCGTTTCCGGACACTGCCCTCTGCCAAAAGTACGCCAGAAAGTCCCTCGGCGTGAGGCTCTGGCCGCGTACCAAGGGCAGAAGAAATCTGGTCTTCAATCTGCGATATTCCACGCATCAGGGGTTCTAAAGTACCCACGGTTGGAGACAATTCAGCCCACGTTCCACCAAAACAGACATCCTGTTGCAGTTTTCATGCCGGGCAGAGGAAATATTCAATAAGCGACAGGAGGAGTAGAAAGGCTGTGAGTTTTCTAGGATTGATCCATTAGAGACACTTTGTCATGTCGTGGAACTGTCCTGAGCGCGGTAGCCCGCCAAAAACCAGAGGCCACACCCGACGCTCCTGCCCAAACAGGATTCACCGAATCGCGGCCCCTCTCGCTATTCCACAACCTCGAAACTGAACACGGTTTCAGGGGTGATTCTGCTACCGGGGGGAGGCGATTGCGTGAGGACCGTCCCCTTGGGCGTGGCCTCTGACGCAATGGGAATTACCTGCCCTACTTTGAATCCAGCTTTCTCGAGGTCGCGGCGGACCCCGGCAAGTTGCTGGCCAACGAAGCTGGGACACTCGTAGGCGGGAGGGGGTTCCCCGCGCGAGACCAGGAGATTCATCACGGGGCTGTGCACATTCGCCGCGGAGGGCAGCGGGTCCTGCGCCACCACTTGGTCTAGCTCGGCGCCCGGCCAGGGGATGGAAGCGACATTGCCCACGCTCAAGCCCCGCTGAATGACTGTGATTTGCGCGGCGCGAAGGCTGCTGCCTGCAAGATTCGGTATGGCCACGCGGGGCGGCCCCAGACTGACCAGCACGTGCACGTGCTGACCCACCTTGACGCGCGTGCCGGCGGGTGGCTGCTGGGACACGATGTGGTTGGCGGGATACTGGGTGTTGAAAAGCTTGTCCTCCGCTTTCAACTCCAGGCCGAGGCCGCTCGCCACGCGCTGCGCCGCATCCAGCGGCGCCCCCACCAAGTTCGGCATGGTTTCCTGGTGGCCGTGGATGCTCAGGCGAATGGTGGTGATGGCGCTGATCAGAGCCACCGCCACCAGCACCGTGAAAAGCAGGAAAAGGCGGAAGAGGGTTCGAATCCGTTCGCGCAGGCTCATGGGCAACAATGAATGATGAACGAGGAATGATGAATTATCAAGTCCCGCGGATAGTCCCGGCGGTTGCCGATCGTTGGTCATTCATCATTCAGCATTCTGCATTCATCGTTGCTCCTTCCTCGCTTGACCTACTCCTCGATTTTCAGTAGCGTGTGCCCTTCGAGGTAGAACCTCGCGAAGAGGCCGACGTGGTGATTCCCCTTTACGACCCCGAAGTGCTCCAACGTTTCCCGGAGGGCCAAGTCGCGTGATCCCCGGGCCGAGTGCGCCGAAGCTTCGCGTGGCGCTTTTTATCACCTGCCTGGGGGATCAGTTTTTTCCCCAGGTGGGGGAATGCGTCGTTCAGGTGTTGCGGCGGCTGGGCGTGGAGGTGACGTTCAATCCCGCCCAGACCTGCTGCGGCCAGCCGGCCTTCAACACCGGCTACCGCCAGGAAGCGCGCCGGGTGGCGGCGCGTGTCCTGGATCAGTTCGAGGATGCGGACTATGTGGTGGCGCCCTCGGGCTCGTGCACTTCGATGGTACGGGTTTACTATCCGGAGCTTTTTGCCGGCGACCCAGAACGTCTCCGCAAGGTCGAAAAGCTGCGGAGCCGCTTTCTGGAGTTTTCGGAGTTCCTGGTCAACATCCTGAAGGTTGAGGACGTGGGCGCGAGCTTCCCTCACCGCGTGGCCTATCACGATTCCTGCCACCTGCTCCGTGAACTGCGCATTGAAGCAGAACCCCGCCGGTTGATCCGCGCCGTACGGGGCGTGGAGTTCTTGGAGCTCAAGGACTATCAGGCGTGCTGCGGGTTTGGCGGGACCTTTGCCGTGAAATTTCCGGGGGTCTCCGTGGCGATGGCCGAGGACAAACTGCGCGCCGCGGCCGCGTCCGGAGCCGAATACTTGGTGGCCAACGATTCCAGTTGCCTGATGCACCTGGCCGGGGTCATCCACCGCCAGGGATTGCCGCTTCGTACCATGCACCTGGCGGAACTGCTGGCGAGACAAGCGTAGAGGCAGGCTTTCGCCTGCCACCGCGACATGTCGGCCTTCATGCCCGCAAGGCCCTGGCCGGCTAAAGCCGGCCGCTACACAAGATGAGCGAAGCCCGAATCGGAACCGGCGACATCCACGCCCGAGTACAGTCGGCGCTCAAGAACGCGCACCTCCAGGAGGCGTATCGCTCCTCGACGCTCCGCCTGTACACGCATCGCTTGCAGGCCGTCAGCGAGCTCCCCGGCTTCGAGCACCTGCGCGACCGCGCCCAGGCCCTCAAACGCCAGGTGATGGAGCATCTCGATTATTACCTGGCGCAGTTCGCCGACAACGTCGCGCGGCGCGGCGGGCACGTCCACTGGGCGGCTAGCGGCGAGGAGGCTTGCGGCATCGTGCGCGAAATCGCCACGCGCGCCGGGGCCCGGGAAATCGTCAAGGCCAAGACCATGCTCAGCGAGGAAATCGGGCTGAATCGTGCGCTCGAAGCGGCCAACATTCGGCCCTTCGAGACGGACCTGGGCGAGTTCATCGTACAACTCTCCGGCGAAGGCCCCGCGCACATCGTAGCTCCGGCCATGCACCTGACCCGGCACGACGTCTCCGCCCTATTCGTCAAGCACATTCACTCCGAACCCACCGACGTCCCCGAGCAGTTGACGGCCATCGCGCGGTGCGCCCTGCGGGAGAAGTTCGCGCGGGCGGGCCTGGGGTTGAGCGGCGCCAATTTCGCCGTGGCGGAGACCGGGACAGTCGTGCTGGTTGAGAATGAAGGAAACATCCGTTTCTCGACCACCGCGCCGCGGGTCCACGTGGCCCTGGTGGGCATCGAGAAGATTATCCCGCGCCTTGCCGATCTGGCCGTTTTCCTGAGGCTGCTGGGCCGGTCAGGGACCGGACAGAAGCTGACCGTTTATACGTCGCTGCTGACCGGGCCACGACGGCCCGGCGAGGACGGCCCCGACCAGATGCACGTGGTGCTGGTGGACAACGGCCGCATCGAGACGCTGGCGAGCGAGAAGATGCGCGAGATGCTCTACTGCATTCGCTGTGGCGGCTGCCTCAATACTTGCCCCGTCTTTCGCAAGATCGGCGGGCATGCCTACGGCTGGGTGTACAGTGGGCCCATCGGGGCGCTGGTCACGCCGCAGTTCCTAGGCTTGGACAAGGCCCGGGAACTGCCCTTTGCCTCGTCACTGTGCGCCGCCTGCCGCGATGTCTGCCCCGTCAAGATTGATATCCCTGACTTGCTGCTCCACCTGCGCGCCCAGGCGCAGGAACTGACGAAAGCTCCGCGCCCGCCGGGCTCGCCGATTGGGGAACGCACGGCTATGCGCCTGTGGGCGTGGGCCATGGAGCGGCCGTGGGTGTACACTCTCGGCAGTCGCCTGGCGCGCCTTGGCCAGCGGCTCTTCGCCCGGCAAGGATGGATTCAGAAAGTTCCGCTTTTCCCGCTTTCCCGCTGGACCGAGGGCCGCGACTTGCCCGCTCTCGCGCCCAAATCGTTCCGGGAGCGGTGGAAAGAAATAAGCAAGCAGTGACAAGTGACGAGTGACCAGCCCCCAACAAGAGGCTGACGTGGCTCGTCACTCTATTTGGAAACGAGGTATGCCATGCGCCAACTCAACAGCATTCGCCGAGGAATCATCTTCAGCGTGTTTCTATCGACCTTCTTAGGAGGGGCATCCGTGCTCGCCTTGGGTGCAGACGGTCCTCTGCCACCGAAAAACCTGCGATGTGAATATCTCTCGAATCCCCTGGGCATCGACGTGGGGCAGCCGCGCCTTGCCTGGGTGCTTGAGCACACGCAGCGCGGGCAGAAACAAACTGCCTATCAGATCCTGGTCGCCACGCGGCCCGAGACGCTCGCGCAAGACAAAGGCGACCAGTGGGACAGCGGCAAGGTGATGTCTGATGACTCCACGCAAGTGGCATACAACGGCAAGCCCCTCGCAAGCGGCACAACCTACTACTGGAAAGTCCGCACCTGGGACAAGGACGGCAATGCCAGTTCGTACAGCCGCGCAGCGCAATTCGAGATGGGATTGCTCTCTGCCGAGGAATGGAAAGCGCAGTGGATTGCCGGCGGCAACCTGCTTCGCAAAGAGTTCCCCGTTGCCGCCAAGGTAGTGCGCGCTCGTGCCTATGTTACCGCGCTGGGATACTACGAATTGCGGCTCAATGGCCAAAAGGTGGGCTCAAACGTTCTCGACCCGGCCTGGACGACTTACGAGAAGCGCTCCCTGTACACGACTTACGATGTGACCGCATACCTCCAGTCAGGCCCGAACGCTGTCGGCATGATGCTCGGCAACGGCTGGGCGAACCAAAGCTGGGATTGGGGCGATCCCGTCAAACCTGCCGGCCAATCCCCCCAACTGCTGGTCCAGTTGGAGATCGATATGGAGGGCGGGCGGCACTTGCAGCTCGTGAGCGACAAGTCCTGGAAGGCCGGAAAGGGTCCCATCACGAGCGACAGCATTTACAACGGCGAGACCTACGATGCCCGGCTGGGAATGCCCGGCTGGGACGCGCCGGGCTTCAACGATTCATCCTGGAAGGCAGCGGAAGTCCTGAAGGGGTCGGGCGGTGTGCTCTCCGCCGAGATGATGCCGCCCATCCGCGTGGTGGATACCATCCCGCCCGTCCTGATGAGCAATCCCCAGCCCGGCGTGTACGTTTACGACCTGGGGCAGAACTTCGCCGGTTGGGTACAGCTCCGCGTCAAGGGTCCGCGCGGAGCCGCCGTGAAAATGCGCTTTGCCGAGCTCCTCTATGACACCGGCATGATCAACCGCGAGAACATCCGCGGGGCCAAAGCCACCGATACCTACATTCTGCGCGGCGACGACGAGCTGGAAGTTTATGAGCCTCATTTCACTTACCACGGCTTCCGCTACGTCGAACTGACGGGTTTCCCGGGAACGCCTGGCCTCGACACGCTGCGCGGCCGCGTGGTGCACAGCGCGGTGGAATCGGTGGGCAACTTTGCCGCGTCCAAGCCGCTTCTGAACCAGATCCAGCGGCTGATTCGCTGGGGATACTTGTCGAACCTGCACAGCGTCCCCACCGACTGCCCGCAACGCGACGAGCGCATGGGTTGGATGGGCGACGCGCAGGCCACCGCGGAAACGGCCATGCTCAACTTCGATATGGCTGCCTTCTTCACCAACTTCATTCGGGACATCCGCGACGTGCAGGGATCGGATGGAAGCGTCACCGACACCGTCCCGCACAAAGGCGGTAGCCGTCCGGCCGACCCGGCCTGGGGAACAGCGTACCCGCTGCTTTGCTGGTATATGTACGAACAGTACGGCGACGTGCGCATTCTGGAAGAGCACTATGACGGTCTGAAGAAGTACGTCGAGTTTCTGCGCAGCAAAGCTCCGGACAACGTTCTGCGCTACAGCTATTACGGCGACTGGGTGGCGGTGGAGCACACGCCCGGCGAACTGGTCTCAGACGCCTACTACTACAAGGACGTGCAGATCCTGGCGAAGGCGGCGGCGATTCTTGGCAAAGCGGCCGATGCGCAGGCGTACTCGCAACTGGCGGCGCAGATCAAGGACGCTTTCAACCGCGAGTTCTACGACGCGAAGCGCGGCGTCTATGCCAACGGCACGCAGACGGCCCACACGATGGCGCTCTACTTCGGTCTCGTGCCCGACAATCAGCTTGACCAAGTGTTGGGACGGCTGACCAACGACATCGTCTACGGCCACGATACCCACGTCACCACAGGCTTCATCGGCGTCAAGTACCTGCTGCCTTTGCTCACCCGCACCGGCAGTTCGGACCTGGCTTACGAACTCGCCACCCAGACCACCTACCCGAGCTGGGGTTACATGATCGCGAACGGCGCCACGACACTGTGGGAACTCTGGCAGAACAAGACCGGGCCTTCGATGAACTCCCACAACCACCACATGTTCGGCAGCGTGGGCGCCTGGTTCTATCAGGCGCTGGCGGGCATCAACCTGGGTGCGGACAGCGCGGGCTATGGGAAGATTCGCATTGAGCCGCAAATCGCTCGCGACCTCACCTGGGCGAGCGGCACGGTCGAGACCGTGCGCGGAACCGTGTCTTCTGCCTGGACCCATTCCCCGGGTGTCCTCAGCCTGGATGTTACCATCCCTGTAAATAGCCAGGCTAGAATCGTCATTCCGAAAGAGGAAGAGGCCACGGAACTCGTGCTCCGCGAAGGCGAGCAGGTGGTTTGGGAAAAAGGCAAATACATCCCGGGCGTGCCGGGGGTAACCGGCGCCAGCCAGGAAAGGAACGGGAACCTTGTGCTGGACGTTGGCTCCGGCCACTACTCGTTCAAGCTGACCATGCGCTAGGAGTCTAGCGCCCGGTCTTCAACCTGACAGCGCACAGCGGCACCGTGGAGTCTGCTGCGGCCAGAGGGGTAGTGTCCTAATTCGATTTTCTTAGCATTGAATCGCGGCATTGCAGGTGCTCCGTATCCATTCGGAAAGCCTTTGTTCTTTGGCTCTAGCTGCCCGCTCAAAGGCCGCAGCTTCTTGCTTGGACAGCCGGACGGGCACGATCTTCCGTTTTGCCTGTCCTTTTGGAAGCGGGGGCCTGCCGACTTTCCTGTGCTTCCGATTCTGACTCAAGGTCTCTAAACTCCTTTACCATGGCCTCCAGGTATGCCCGCAGCGCATCGCCCCAAATCTGGACGCGGTTCTTGAGGCGGGCAGAAATATCATTCACGAAGGCATTGGCTGTGGCCGCATCCCGCCTCCCAACCTTGAAAGTTGGGACAACGTTGGTATCAGCATCTATTGCGCAGAGGCTCCACACGTCCCCGACTTCAGCATCATCGTCAGGCCGAACGTGTTTTTCCTTCTTGCCGATGAAGCCCCAGATCTCATCAAACCGCAAATGGCGGCAAGTGAAGTTCCGCATCTTGCTGTCCAGCAAGGTAGCACAGCCCCGGCCCACTTTTACGCCAAGCCGCATGATGGTATTGCGGTGAATGCCCCTCATCCGCTCGCTTGACCGGATACTGGGGCTTCCGCCAGGGCTCCGACGACCATTGCTTATCTTTCTGCGCCTAGGGTGTTCGGCATTGCTATCCTCCGCTCTACACCAATAAGTGTATTACAGAAACTGGGGCTTGTGAAGTCTTTCCTTGCGTATTAGTATGTCACACTCATAAAATTCCTGAGGATGTAAAAGCATGATAGAGGAAAGGTCGAGCGACCAGGCACAAAAGAGCGACGAGCAGAGCCCTCCCGTCATCGGCCAGTCTAAAGCTTCGGAATGCGCAGCTTCCCCGCTTCCTGTTCCAGCCGAAAATACCCCCTCTCTGCCAAATAACGGTCGCCCCGCTTACAATAGCGAGAAGACTGATAACTACGCAAAAGAGGCCCTTCAGGAGTTTTCCGCCGGGGTTTCTGAGGATAGCAGTATGAAACCGTACGAGAAGAGAATGTTCTGGATGACAGTGGTGGGAATCGCGGTTGGAATCCTTACCGCCGTTTTCTTTTGCAGCCAACTGCTGGAGATGAGAACTCAAACTGCGTTGATCGTTCAACAGTCTCAAATCGAAAATGCCGGTGCCTCGCACAGGACTGCTGAAACTTTCCGCCAACTGAATATCGCACAGAAACAAGCCCAAGCCGCTCAGGATAGTCTCGCGACCATTCGAGAGCAGATGCGCTTGGATCAACGGGCTTGGGTCGGTCTTGTACACACCGAAACGATGGGCGGAAAGCAAAGCGAAGATCGAAGCACGTTCTCTTATGATTACGTTAGGGTGTCGTTCCGAAATAGCGGGAAGACTCCAGCTCTCAATGTCAGTGTGCAAAGAATCATGACTGGTGGCAAGGCGGGAATAATGATTGGCGGAAAGCCCGAGAAAATCCCTGACTTTGACGAGGAAGTCATGGCTACAGAGCGTTTCCACCAACAAATGACTGCGGAATTGATACGAGAGAATCCGAAGGACGCCGAGCAGATACGGAAAGCCCGGAGAGGGGTTTCGCCCACAGGAGTCCTCTCCGCCCTTTCTCCAGCCGGACGAGCGATTGCCCCTACCGCTGAACTTGTTTTTGACTGGCATGCACTGGGGCCTGGGTCTTTGCGGGACAGCAAGACCGGCGTACCCACTACGACTTACCTCCTCGGAAAGGTCACGTATAACGACATTTTCCCAGGGACTAAACGGCATACCACTAAGTTCTGCCTTATGTGGCATGAAACAGGCTTCATTATGTGCCCCGGCGGCGGAAACTGGATGGATTAGCAGCAGAATCGCCAGAACGCAGACCGGCACTGGCCGTAAATCCAAATCAGGACACCACCGCCAGAACCACTCCATTGGCAGACACTGCCGAGGTACTGTAAACTGAAACGCTCGTTTCAGGACTTGAACTGGAATCAGCGCGCCAGCGCTTTCCTGAATCCCTACGGAGGTTCTGATGTCCTACCCCTGGAAGACGAATAAATGGTTTACCAGCCCGTGGAATTTTCTGCCGCAGGTGCGCAAGGGCTTCAAGTTCCCACCCCGGATCAAGATCCACGACGTGACGCTGCGCGACGGCGAGCAGCAGACCGCCGTAGTGTTCCGCCGCGAGGAGAAAGTGGAAATCGCCAAGCGGCTGGACGCCATGGGCATCCATCGAATCGAAGCGGGGATGCCGGCGGTCTCGCCACAGGACAAGGCGGCCATCTCGGAGATTGCCAGTCTGGGGCTGAAGGCGGAGATCTTTGCTTTCTCGCGCTGCCTCATTCAGGACATCAAGGCAGCCAAAGAGTGCGGCTGCACGGGAGTCATCGTCGAGATCCCCTCCAGCGACCACATCATCCGCAACGCCTACGGCTGGACGCTCGACCGGGCGAGGAAATCTTCCATCGAGGCCACGCTCGCGGCCAAAGAGGAAGGTCTCTACACCGTCTTCTTCACCATCGATTCGACGCGCACGGAGGTGGAGCACCTGCTGGATACCGTGGAGCGGGTGGCGACCGAAGGCCACATGGACGCCTTCACTCTGGCCGACAGTTTCGGCGGCACCACCCCCGAGGCCATCTATTACGTGGTCAAGAAAGCCATCAAGCGGTTGAAGAAGCCCGTCGAGATTCACTGTCACCAGGATTTCAGCCTGGGTGTGGCCAACACGATTTACGCGTTGGCCGCGGGAGCGTCGGTGGCGCATACCACCATCACCGGCCTGGGCGAGCGCGCCGGAAATGTCCCGATGGAAGACGTCGTGCTCTCGCTGCTTTGCCAGTATGGCGTGGATCTGGGTATCCGCACGGGAATGATGTGCGACGTTTCGCGCTTCGTACTGGAGCGGGCCAAAGTCACCATTCCGGGCAACCGTCCCATTGTGGGCGACATGCTTTACCAGGTGGAGTCCGGAATCGTCGCGGGCTTCGTGCGGAGAGCGCGCCAGGAACACCCGCTTGAGTACGTGCCCTTTGCCGCCGAACTGGTGGGCCAGAAGCCGGTCACGATCGTGCTGGGCAAGAACAGCGGCCTGCCTTCGATTCAGGAATGGTGCGAAAAGCTCAACGTCCAGGCCAGCGAAGAACAGATGATGGAAATGCTGCGACTGGTCAAAGAGAAGTCATTCGAGAAGAAGGACCTGCTCACGGAGGACGATTTCAAGGCCATCGTAGGCCAGGTGCTGAAGTAGAGACGGCCCGGTGGGCCGTCTCGTAGCGTCCGGCTTCAGCCGGACAGCCTGTGGCGGCCTGAAGGCCGCCTCTACACGGGGTAACAATGTGATTCACAATCTCAGCGAACTTGTCGAACGTGCTCAAAAGCTCGGCCCGGCGCGGATTGCGGTGGTCGAGGCGCACGACCCGGATGTCCTCGAGTGCCTGAAAGAAGCCGAGCCAATGGGCCTGGCGGAAGCCACGCTGGTCGGAAATCCCGCCAAGATCGAAGCCGCGGCGCAGAAGGTCGGCTACCGGGTGCGTCCCGAGTCGCTCCTCAAGACCTCGGGCGAAGACGTGTCAATTCGTCAGGCCATCGACCTAGTCCGCGACGGCAAAGCCAATGTGCTGATGAAGGGCAAGGTCACCACGGCCAACCTCATCCGCGGCATTCTCGACAAGGAACGCGGCCTGCGCACCGGCCGACTGCTCAGCCAGGTGATTGTCTTCCAGGTGCCGCATATTCCGCGGTTGATGATCATGACGGATGGCGCCATCAACATCGCGCCGACGCTCGCCCAAAAAGCCGAGATCTGCCGCAATGCCATCGAGGTGGCGCACGCAATCGGCATTACCGAACCTAAAGTGGCGCTGCTCACGGCGCTGGAGTTCGTCAATCCGGACATGCCCGCCACGGTCGATGCCGCCGCCCTAGTGCAGATGAATCGCCGCGGTCAAATCACGGGCGCGTACCTCGAGGGCCCGCTGGCGCTCGATGTTCCGCTCAGCCGCTTCGCCGCCGACCGGAAGAACATCCAGAGTCCGCTCGTCGAGGCCACTGATGTTTTCATCGGTCCGGATATTGAAGCCGCCAACATCTTGTACCGCGCCGTTCTCTACTTTGCCCATGGGAAATCCGGCGGCATCGTCGTGGGTGCCCAGGTGCCGCTGGTCCTGCTGTCGCGCGCGGAGACACCGGAGACCAAGATCCACTCGATTTCGCTGGCGCTGCTGGTGATGCACCATCAGCGGCAAGCAGCCGGCGGATAACAGTTGGCAGTCGGCAGTCAGCAGTCGACAGTTGCAGCGGACCAAGGGGAGCAAAGAATCGAGATCCGGTAATCGACAATCGGCAATCTTCAATCGGCAATTATCAATCCCCTAGTCCCTAGCACCCAGCACCGTCTTCGAAGAGGTAGCCCCTCGTGAAAGTCCTCGTTCCCAATCTCGGCTCGACTTCGCTGAAGTATCAACTCATCGACATGGAGGGCGAGCGCATTCTGGCGCGGGGCAAGATCGAACGCATCGGCAGCGCGCAGGCTGTGGTCATCGCGTGGGATTCGGAGGGCAAGAGTGCGCAGACCACGGCGGCGATTCCCGACCATCGAGCTGCCATCCAAACCCTGATCGAGCGGCTGGGCCAAATCGCCGAGGGCCGGCAGGCCATCGACGCCGTGGGCTTCAAGGCGGTCCACGGCGGGCCGCGCTATCGCGGCAGCTTTCTGGTCACGGATGAATTGCTCGCCGCCATGCAGGAGTTCGTGCCGGTAGCGCCCGTGCACAACCCGGTTTACATCCAGGCCATGCAGATCTTCCGCGAGGTCATGCCGGGTGTGCCGATGGTGGCGGTGTTCGAGCCGGGATTCCATGTGACCATTCCCGACCGCGCCGCCGTTTACGGCGTTCCGTACGAGTGGCTGGAGAAATACGGCGTGCGCCGCTACGGCTTCCACGGCTCGTCGCATCGCTACCTTGCCCAGCGGGTGCCACAGATGCTGGGCCGCCTCGCCGCGGGACTGCGCCTGGTTTCCTGCCACCTGGGAGGCAGCTCCTCGATCTGCGCCATCCGCGACGGGGAATCGGTCGATTCGAGTTTTGGTTTCTCGGCCCAGTCGGGAATGGAACACGCCGCACGCTCGGGCGAACTTGACCCCTTCGCGGTGCTTTACGTCATGGAGAAGGAGAAGCTCACCGCCGCGCAGGTGAGTGAAATCCTCTGCAAGAAGAGCGGCCTGCTGGGAATTTCCGGGGTGAGCAGCGACCTCCGCGATATTGAGGAGGCGGCCTCGAAGGGCAACACCCGCGCGGCGCTCGCCATCGATGTGCTGGTTTACGAGGTCAAGAAGTACATCGGCGCTTTCGCGGCGGCGATGGGCGGACTCGACGCCGTAGCGTTTGCCGGCGGCATCGGCGAAAACTCCTGGCGCGTGCGGCGAGAAGTGTGCCGCAACCTGGAATTCCTCGGTATCGAGCTGGATGAAGAGAAGAATCGCCTGGCCTCTAGCGGCGACCGCGTGATCTCCAGCGCCAACTCCAAGGTCGCTGTGCTCGTCGTCTATACCAATGAGGAGATCGTCGTGGCGCGCGAGACGGTGCGCGTGCTGGCGGAGCAGTAGAGACGGCTCGGCGGGCCGTCTTACACCGGCGAAAAGGCAACTATCAGTCGTGGGATGGAGCCATGAAACTCGTTAACTTTGAGCTGGAAGGCGAGCAGTGCCTGGGCGTAGTGAAGGGCGAGCTGGTGGTGAATTTGCCGGTTGCCTTCGACCTGGTGGTCGAGCGCGTTATCACGTTCAAGGCAGGGTCCACCCTCAGCAAAGCCCGCCATATCGTCCTGCAATCAGGCCTCATGCCCCAGGACATGATCCAACTCGTCCAGCGGGATGAGACCTGGCTCATGGCTCTTGATGAGATGTTGAGTGGCGTAGTCGATTTCTTTCACGGCGACCCCGAGCTTGGCCGCCTGTTCATCCCCCTGGAAGAGGCGCGGTTGCGTGCGCCCATCCCCCGTCCCGGCAAGATCGTTTGTGTGGGGCGCAACTACGCTGAGCATGCGCACGAGCGCGGCGCGGAGCTTCCCGCTCAGCCCATCTTCTTCCTGAAGTCCAACAACACCATCTGCGGTCCGGGCGACGCCATCGTGCTGCCGCCAGGCTCCACGCAGGTGGACTATGAGGCCGAGTTCGCCGTCGTCATCGGGAAGGGTGGGAAGAACATTCCGCAGGAGGAAGCTTACGAGCACGTCGCCGGATTCATGATTCTGAACGACGTCAGCGCGCGCGACATGCAATCGCAGGATAAGCAGTGGTTCCGCGGCAAGAGCTGCGATACCTTCGCGCCCACTGGCCCGTGGATTGTGACCCACGACGAGGTCCCCGATCCGCACAGCCTGCGCATTTCGCTCACCCTCAATGGCCGGACGATGCAGGACGCGAATACCCGCGACCTGATCTTCAAAGTCCCCTTCCTGGTGAGCTACCTTTCGCAAACCCTCACCTGGGAAGCGGGCGATATTCTCTCGACCGGCACGCCCGAAGGCGTGGGCGCTCACCAGACCCCGCCGGTCTTCCTCAAACCGGGCGATGCCGTCAGCATCACGGTGGAGAGAATCGGAACTCTCACCAACCCCGTCGCGGAACCGCGGTGATTGGGCCGTATGGCATCACGGTGAATGTTGTGTCACCTGGACCGATTCAGACGGGCTGGATGTCACCGGAGTTGGTGGGCCAGGCCGCCGGGGTGACGCCTCTCGGGCGGGTCGGGGAGCCGGAAGATGTCGCGGATGTGATTGTCCTCTTAGCTTCCGAACAGGCCCGCTGGCTCACTGGGCAGTTGCTCTACGTCGGCGGCGGCCATCGGATGCCCCAATAGGGTGAGAAGGTTTATCCCTTTCCAGCCCCCTCAGCGTATGTCTGTCCGCAGCGGAATCCTTACGCGGTAATGCACCCCCGGCAATCTGCAATCGACAATCGGCCATCGACTATGCTCGGCGCGGCTGGTGAAGCTTTCCGGAACTCGTCTTCGATGCGCCGCACGCGAACCGGATGAGGCGGCAGGCCTTCTTACTTTGGTGCTGTTGACAATCCGAGTACCCCAGACTATTGTGGGGTGAATCGGCCGAGCCAGCGAGTGCCTGCCATGGGAACCACGGGAGGACGCCAGGGAGAACTAATCGCACACTCCGATGCGTCGGGGTATGCGCCACCCGCCCTGGCCAAGCATCGAAGAGTCGTCGTCAGAACCAGGAGGAGGAGTATGAACAGAAAGCTAGCGGTGGCCGCGCTCCTTGTGTTGTGTGCTTCCCTAGGCGCAGCGGGTGAGGAGAGGAGGTCGAGGCCCCAGCCTGCGTTGCGAGCTCCGGGCTACTACATTGCCGTTCGGGCATCGCTTGTTGACGACCAGCTCGTCGCCCTCTTCGGAGCTTCCAACTTGCCGCCTGGGTCGATTCTTTGGGTTGTCCTGACTGATTTCACAGGCGCGGGACCGAAAACGGTCAATGGAGAAACCAACGCGACCGTAGGGAAGGATGGACTGTTTCGGGTTGAAATTCACCCGAAGATGGGAGAAGTCTTCCGTCACAAAATTGTCTGCGACGTGATATTCGCCCCGACTGACCCCGCGCAGCCGCCGAATGTGATCAAGGTCGTCGGCAAGACAGGAGGGCGCCTGGGTGACTGGCGGAAGAACCCGCAGGTCGACGGGAATGAGAGAGTCTCAAGGCTTGTAACTACGACGATCGTTCCGTAGCAGGTAGCGTAGAGTCTCGCAGGTCAGAGACTGTGCGGCTCTTTCTGTGCAGTTGGTGGGCAGGGCCGTGCGGGGAAGAACCGCGGGTGGCGCACACATCGCGCCGTGCGCGATGTGTGCGGTGAGGGCGACAAGCCGCGCGCGGCGATAGGTGCTCGCAGTGATATATTGGAGCTGGCCGGGATGAAAGTAGCGGGGAGGGCGCGCCATGCCGGAGCCCAGTATAACTTCGTGCCCAGCCATCCCCAAGCAGTCATGACCGCAGACCTAAGAAGGTCTGCGCCAGCCGGCGTCCCAAATATCTTCCCCACGGGGCCTAATGATTAGTATTCGCAAGAGTTCGGTAGTACTGGGGGTTATGGTAGCAACTATCCTGCAAGTTGCTGTCTCAGCGCAAGTACGCCCAGAGCCGGTTGCAGCCAATCTCTGCAAGGTGGTCGCGGCGCCTGGAGAGTACAACAAGAAGGTGCTGTCGATTGAGGGAATTTTGTTCCCCGGTGAGCACTCTCTGGCGTTGTACAGTTCGTCGTGTCCGCCAAGGGTGGACGATGGCCTGGGGATCGATGCCGTGCTACCGCCAGAGTGGGAGTCCCTACCCAATGGGAAGCGGCTTCGAAAGTTCCTTCACCGTGGGAAGAGTGCAAGTGTGAAACTAATCGGCACGTTCGAAAGCGGCGCATACAGCTACGGCCCAGTCGGGGCTCGGTTCCGCTTCGTCATCAGTGAAATCTCTTCGGTGCAAAAAGCACCACCTGACTTACACTTTTAGCTCCTGAAGCGCAGCATCCGTTTGGTGATGCTGCGGCAGTTGTTTTACCTTGAAAAAGCCGCAGGATTGAAACGCGAATCCTGCGCTACATGCTTCGCCGGGATGTGGCAACGCGAATTCAACTCCGGCCTCGACCCCACACTGAACCGCATGTACCACTCCCGCCTCTTCCGCTGGATGAGCGCCAACCCGCGGCCCTTATTCATGGCCTTCAGGCCCGGGTGGAAGGGCACGACGGCACGTGTCCCGATGATGTTCATCGGGAGTCGTGCCGCAACGGTGCATCACAATTTCTCTTCGCCCGGCTTTAGCCGCTGAGGCACCCGGCAGGGCCTGAAGGCCACAAGAAAAGACTCTCTTCCGCACTTCTCGGCACGGATGAATCCGTGCCCTTCCACCCATAGGGCCTGAAGGCCCTACCGCCGCGATTCATCGGGGCGGCTCTTCCGCGCGGTCCGGCTGCGGCTACCCTTCGAGGCCTGAAACCGATATAATGGGCGTTTGGCGAACCCACACCGGAGGCACTCTTAATGCAGCTACCCGAATTCAGAAACGAGCCATTGAGCGATTTCAAGAACAACCCCGAGCACTTCCGGCGCATGAAGGAAGCCATCGAGACGGTCGGCAAGGAACTGGGGCGCGAATACGACTTGGTGATTGGCGGCCAGCGGGTCACGACCGAGAACAAGCTCATTTCCTACAACCCGGCGCAGAAGGACCAGGTGGTGGGGACCTTCTCCAAGGCCGACGCCGTGCTGGCCGAACGCGCCGTCCGCGCCGCCGACGAGGCTTTCAAAACCTGGAGCCGCACGCCGGCGGAAGCGCGTTGCGAACTGCTGTTCAGGACGGGCAAGATCCTGCGCGAGCGGAAGTACTACTATTCGGCCTGGCTGGTTTACGAGGTGGGGAAGTCCTGGGCGGAAGCCGACGCCGACGTCGCGGAGTCCATCGATTTCACCGAGTATTACAGCCGCGAGATGCTGCGGCTCGACAAGCCCCAAAAGCTCGTCCCCGTGCCGGGCGAGAAGAACTACCTGCGCTACATCCCGTTGGGGGTAGGGGCAGTGATTCCGCCGTGGAATTTCCCCATGGCCATCCTGGCGGGCATGACCCTGGCCTCGATTGTCGCCGGAAACACCGTGGTACTGAAACCCTCGAGCGATTCGCCGGCCGTCGGCTACAAGTTCTTCGAAGCTCTGGAGCAGGCCGGGATGCCGGCCGGTGTGGTCAACTTCTGTCCTTGCCCGGGCGGCCAAGTAGGAGACGTCATTGTGGGCCATCCGCGCACGCGCTACGTGGCGTTCACCGGCTCGAAGGATGTGGGGCTGCACATCAACGAGCTGGCCGCGAAGACGGCCCCGGGGCAAATCTGGATCAAGCGCGTCATCGCGGAGATGGGCGGCAAGGACTCCATCATCGTGGATAGCGAAGCGGACGTGGACGCCGCCGTCGAGGGCGTGACGGTTGCGGCGTTTGGCTATCAAGGCCAGAAGTGTTCCGCCTGCTCGCGCGCCATCGTGGATGCGAAAGTCTATGAAGTGTTCCTGGAGAAGTTGAAGGCGCGGGTGGAGAAGATCAAGGTGGGGCCGCCCGTGGACCCGGGGGTCTTCATGGGCCCGGTCATCAACGCCAGTTCCAAGAAATCCATCCAGGAGTACATCGAAATCGGCAAGCAGGAAGGCCGGCTCATCACGGGCGGCGGCGAAGTGCCGGGACCGGGACACTTCCTCGAGCCCACCGTGATTGCAGACCTTCCGCCCCAGGGCCGCATCGCCCAGGAAGAAATCTTCGGTCCCGTGCTGGCCGTCATCAAGGCCCAGGACTTCGACGAGGCGCTGGAAATCGCCAACAACACCGAGTATGGTCTGACCGGCGCCGCGTACACCAGGAACCGCGCGAAGCTCGATCGGGCCGCGGAGGAGTTCTTCACGGGGAATCTTTACCTGAACCGGAAATGCACGGGAGCGCTCTGCGGCGCGCATCCCTTCGGCGGCTTCAACATGTCCGGCACAGACTCCAAAAGCGGAGGCCAGGACTACCTGCTGCTGTTTACGCAGGCCAAGACCATCGCGGAAAAAGTGACGCCCTAGGAGCCAGAGAAGGAAAGGGTGGGCGTGACGCGCTGGCGGTCATTAGACACTGGGGTAATGACTGGGCCTGTATGCATTGCTTTCTTTGGGGAGATTCGTATAATGCGGCTGTGATGCCCGGGACGCCCATCTGCACGGCAGTCCCCGGTCCGCGGCCGCTGAGACAACCGCATGAATGAACAGCCTGGATTACTCGAACGCCTGGGCCCGCAGGCCCGCCTCCAATCTGAGCTCACCAAGCTCGACTCACAGAACCGCGACGTGTGGGTGCTGATCGTCTTCGCGGCGGCGGTGCTGGTCCTGGGGGCGCTTTCTCTTCTTTCTCCCGCCAGCTTCTGGCAGCAGAACGCCCTGGAGTTCAAGATCCCGCCGCAATTCCTCTTCGTCATCATGATGATCGTAATGGTGCTAGGTCTTTACATGGTGCGGCGCGAACTGGAAGTGCGGAAACTCCGCCTGTTGAACGTGCAGCACGCCTTCGCCGCCCAGTCGGAGCTCTCCGCCAGCATGGTGGACTCGCTGACCAACGTCTTCAGCCGCAGTTT
>JBEKCQ010000074.1:0-18167 GCA_050014795.1 Terriglobia bacterium
GTCCGCGTAACTACCTCGACAAAGCCGGGGCAGGGAGGTGTTTCCATGGGCCGGACTCATCTATGGACATGGGCGATCGTCGTGTGTTTGTTCTCGGCGCCGATAGTGTGCGCGCAAAGTCAGCCTGCGAGTGATGGCAGCGCGGCGCCAGCGAGCGTGGCGGCGGTGCCGCGGCTTATCAAGTTCAGCGGGGCGGTAAGGGACGCGCGCGGCGAGCCGTTGGGCAATGTGGCGGTGCGGCTCACCTTCGCGGTGTACAGCGAGCAGCAGGGCGGCGCGGCGTTGTGGGCCGAGACCCAGATGGTCCAGCTCGACGAGCAAGGCCACTACGCAGTGCTGCTCGGCGCCACGCGCGCGGACGGCCTGCCGGTGGAACTGTTCCCCGCCGGCAAGGCGCGCTGGCTGGGGGTTCAGGTGGAAGGAAGAGATGAAGACTCGCGCGTCTTGCTGGTGAGCGTGCCCTATGCCTTGAAGGCCGAAGACGCCGCCATGCTGGGTGGCCGGCAGGCGTCGGATTTCGTGCTCGGCGAGCAGTTGAAGGAAGAGGTGAAAACCCAGGTGGCGGCGCAAACGCCGGGCATCGCCACGCAGGCCGTGGAGATGCTGACGGGCAATCCGCCCAAAGCTCCGGCCATGACCATAGTAGGGCCCGCGACGATTCCCTGTGCCACGAGTGGCAACTGCCTGACGGTGCAGCAGACCGGCACGGGGCGAGCCATGAGTACGTCGGCTGTTTCCAGCACTGATGTGGTTTATGTGCAGCAGACCGGCACCGGATACGGGTTGTGGGCGCTCGCGACGGGCAACGTGGCGGTGTACGGCCAGATCACGGGTTCAGCAGGAACGAGCTACGGCGTAAAGGGCCAGACGACGAGCACCACGGGCGCGGGCGTGTTTGGCTACAACCTGGCGACGACGGGCTTGGCGTACGGCATCCTGGGGCAGACGAAAAGCACAGAAGGCACGGCGCTGTTTGGCCGGGCGGTGTCAACAATCGGAGGAACGATCGGTGTGCGCGGTCATGCCGACAGTACCAGTGGCACCGGCATCGTAGGCCAAGCGACGGCGACGAGCGGCACGACGACGGGGATTCTCGGGCGCGTCTTCAGTCTGGATGGCACAGCACTCATCGTGGACAACACCAAGGGTGGCAAGTTGCTGAGCGGCAAGGTCGGCAGTTTGGAGAAGTTCAGCGTGAGCGGCAGCGGGAATGTCGTGGCCAGCGGCAGCGTGACGGCCACGTCGTTTTCGGGTGGAGGCTCGGGATTGACGGGCGTGAACGCAGCGACGGCGGTGACGGCCACAAGCGCGGGCACAGCGACCAATGCGCAGAACCTGGAGGGGGTGGCGGCGGCCAACTACGCGCGCCGCGATACCTCCAACACCTTTACCGGCAACCAGACGGTGAACGGCTCGCTGACGGTGAACGGGACGGTGACGGGCACGGCCTTCGTGGGGGATGGCTCGGGGCTGACGGTGAACGGCGCTACCGTGGCCGCCTTGCTCGCGAAGATCAGAGACCTTCAAGGCCGGGTGGACTATTTGACTCCCCCTGGCGGTCGACTGTGGGTGAACCGATTTGGCGGTTCGGAATACGCAATCGGCCAAGCGATTGCTGTGGACCTGAATGGCGACGTGCTGGTCACGACCCAGTTCCTAGGCACCGTGGACTTTGGCGGCGGGCCGCTGACCAGCGTGGGGGCTCTTACTGACATCTTCGTCGCCAAGTTCTCGGGGGTGGACGGCGCGCACCTCTGGTCGAAGCGATTCGGAGGCATGGGCTATGACATTGGCTCTGGGATCGCTGCGGACGGGAGCGGGAACGTGCTGGTCACGGGCTGTTTCCAAGACACCGCGGACTTTGGCGGCGGGCCGCGGGCCAGCCATGGGTCCTATGACATATTCGTCGCCAAGTTCTCGGGGGTGGACGGCGCCCACCTCTGGTCGAAGGGATTCGGTTCCACGTACGATGACATGGGTCTGGGGATCGCCGCGGACGGGAGCGGGGTGGTGGTCACGGGCTATTTCCGAGGCGCCGTGAGCTTTGGCGGCGGCGGGCTGACCAGCGCGGGGGCGATGAGTGAAGACATCTTCGTCGTCAAGTTGTCAGGAGCGAATGGCGCGCACCTCTGGTCGAAGCAATTCGGAGACGTCGGCCCCGACGAAGGTCATGGGATCGCCGTGGACGGGACCGGGAGCGTGCTGGTCACAGGCGATTTCTCCGGCACGGTGGACTTTGGCGGCGGGCCGCTGACCAGCGCGGGGGGTTATGACATCTTCGTCGCCAGGTTGTCAGGAGTGAACGGCGCCCACCTCTGGTCGAAGCGATTCGGGGGCACGGGCACTGACAGTGCCTGCGCGCTCGCCGCGGACGGGAGCGGGAACGTGCTGGTCACAGGCTATTTCGAGCGCACTTTGGACTTTGGCGGCGGGGGGCTGACCAGCGCGGGGGGAGGGGACATCTTCGTCTCCAAATTCTCGGGGGGCGACGGCGCCCACCTCTGGTCGAAGCGATTCGGGGACACTCTCGGTGACCGTGGCTATGGGATCACCGCGGACCGGAGCGGGAACGCGCTGGTCACAGGCCTCTTCTCCGGCACCGTGGACTTCGGTGGCGAGGTGCTGACCAGCGCGGGGACTGCCGACATCTTCGTACTGAAGCTCCGGCGGTAGCCGCGGCTGGCGCTACGTCACTCAAAGGGCGAATCAACTGTCGCTAGCGTTTCCCGCGCATCCGCGCTGGGCTATCCGTCAGCCGACGGATGCCCCTCCGGGCTTGCCTGAGACGGCCCCGGGTGGGTCGCCTGTCACCTATGACCTGTTTCCTGTCCCTTATCCCCTGTTCCCTGCCATGCCGCGCCTTGCGGCTTCCGGCGCGAATGTGTTAACTTCGAAAGGTTTAGAGACTCGCGAGTGATTTGACTGAGTGAAGCGGCGCTGCACAGCCGCGGCATTCCAGTTGAGCAACCAAGCCACATGACCAGGAGAGCTGAACCAATCCGCTCGGTGAAAGGCACGCGTGACTTGCTGCCGGCTGAGACCGCCCTGTGGCAGCGGGTGGAGGACGAGGCGCGCCGCGTCTTCGTCGCCTACAACTTCCGCGAGATTCGCACGCCGGTGCTGGAGCCGACGGCGCTGTTTGCGCGCAGCGTCGGCGCGGACACGGATATCGTCACGAAGGAGATGTACACGTTCCAGGACCGCGATAACGAGTCGTTGACCTTGCGCCCCGAGGCCACGGCCTCGGTGGTGCGCGCTTACATTGAGCATGGCCTGTACAACGAAGGCGGCGTCCATAAGCTCTACTACCTCGGCCCGATGTTCCGGCGCGAGCGTCCGCAGAAGGGCCGCTACCGGCAGTTCTACCAGATTGGCGCGGAAGTCCTGGGCTCCGACCACCCCAGCATCGACGCAGAATTCCTGGAGATGCTCATCCTGTTCTTGGGGCGTGTGGGCCTGCGGGAATTCGCGTTGCTTCTCAATTCCGTCGGCTGCCCGAAGTGCCGCGCGGAATATGTGAAGACGCTGCGGCGCGCGCTGGAGCGTGTGAAGTCGAGCCTTTGCGCGGACTGCCAGCGCCGCGCGGAGACGAATCCCTTGCGCGTGCTCGACTGCAAGGTGGAAGCCGACCAGCCGGTGATTGAGAAGCTGCCGCACATCTTGGAACACCTGTGTCCCGAATGTCGCCAGCACTTTGACCGGGTCACGGGCGAACTCACGCAGCGCGGTGTCGCCTACCAGATCACGCCGCGCTTGGTGCGGGGGCTCGACTACTACACTCGCACGACCTTTGAGGTGACCAGCAACGTGCTGGGCGCGCAGAATGCCTTGCTGGGTGGCGGGCGCTACGATGGCCTGGCGGAGATGCTGGGTGGCCCGCCGACGCCGGGATTTGGTGTGGCCATCGGACAGGACCGGCTGATGCTGGCGGTGGAGCAGGCGGCACAGCTCAAGGCCGGAGACAGGCTCACCGCCTACGTTGCTTGGATGGGCGACACGGCGCTCCAGCCCGCCACGCGACTGGTGCAAGAACTGCGGCGCGAGAACATCAGCGCCGAAATCAGCTACGAGCCGATCAAGCTGAAGAAATCGCTGGGTATTGCCAACAAGCTGGCGGCGCGCTTCGCGATCATCATCGGCGAAGGTGAGTTGGCGACGGAGCGTTACCAGGTGAAAGACATGACCACGGGCCAGCAGGAGGAAGTCGAGCCGGCGCGGATTAGTTCATATTTGAAAGACAAATTGATGAGCAGCGTGTAGGAGCGAACTTGAAACTGGACCTTCTTGGGGACCGACAGAGGACTCATTACTGTGGAGAACTGCGCAAAACTCACGCCGGGCAGACCGTGTTCCTGGCGGGCTGGGTGGCCCGCCGCCGCGACCTTGGCAATCTGATTTTCCTGGATGTGCGCGACCATACGGGTATCACCCAGGTGGTCTGCAATCGCGAAGTGAGCGCGGAGGCCCACGACAAGGCCGAAGAAATCCGCGGCGAGTACGTGGTGGGTATCGAAGGCGAAGTTGTGTTGCGAGCGCCCGACACCGTGAACGCTCAAATTCCTACTGGCGGAGTCGAGGTGACGGCGCGGACCTTGTTGCTGCTGAACGAGGCCAAGACCCCGCCTTTTCCGATCGAAGACGAGATCCGCACGAGCGAAGAGACGCGGCTGCGTTACCGCTACCTCGACCTGCGTCGCGGGCGCATGCAGCATCACCTGCGGTTGCGCCACCAGGCCAGCCTCACGGTGCGCGAGCACATGACCGAGCACAGGTTCGTCGAAATCGAGACGCCTTTCCTGACGCGCTCCACGCCCGAGGGCGCGCGCGATTACCTGGTTCCCAGCCGCATTCACCACGGCCGTTTTTATGCCTTGCCGCAATCGCCGCAGTTGTTCAAGCAAATCCTGATGATCGCCGGCTACGACCGTTACTTTCAGATCGTCCGCTGCTTCCGCGACGAGGACCTGCGGGCCGACCGCCAACCCGAGTTCACCCAGATAGACATCGAGATGGCCTTCCCGCAACGGGACGTGCTTTTCGACATCATCGAGCAGTTGATGGAAAAACTGTTTGCGCTGATCGACGTGAAGGTCGAGCGGCCTTTCCCGCGCTTGAGCTACGACGTGGTGATGGAGCGGTACGGGTCGGACAAACCTCACGTGGGCTTCGAGCTCGAGTGGAGACGGGTGAGCCTGCCGGGCGCCGCCAGCGAGAAGGTGCACGTCACTCAACCCATCAAGGCACTGCGCGTTCCCGGATGGGCCACAGCCTCGCGCAGTCAACTGGATAAGCTCCAGGAGTTAGCGCGAGCGAATGCGGCGGACTGGTTCTCCTACATCAAGGTTGAGGAGGCGGGGATGCAATCCCCGCTCGTGAAGATCATCGGCGAGGAATCGGTGAGGTTCTTTGCCTCGGCGGTGGGTGCGGATACGGGAGACCTGGTGATCCTTCTGGGGCTGAGGGCGGGCGGTGCGGATCGGGCATCTCTCCAGCGTCTGGACTCAGCGTCAGGCGAATTGCGCCTGGAGTTGGCGCGGAAGCTCAATCTCATCAAGCCGGGTGATTGGAACTTCCTCTGGGTGGTAGATTTCCCGATGTTTGACTACGACGAGAAAGAGAAGCGCTTCGCCGCCATGCATCACCCGTTCACGTCCCCGCGGGAGGAGGACCTGGAGAGACTCGAATCGGACCCGGCAGCGGTGAAGGCGCGCGCCTACGATTTGGTCTTGAACGGTTCGGAAATCGGCGGCGGAAGCATCCGTATCCACCGCCAGGACATCCAGAAGCGCGTTTTCCAGGTCCTGGGCTTGACGCCGGAAAAGGCGCGCGAGCGATTCGGCTTTTTCCTGGACGCGCTGGAGTGCGGCACGCCGCCCCACGGGGGCATCGCGCTGGGTTACGACCGCATCATCGCGCTGATGGCCGGGGAAGCGAACATCCGCGAGGTCATCGCCTTTCCGAAGACCGCCAGCGCCGTGGACCTGATGTGCGACGCGCCCGCCACGGTGGACCCAGAGCAGCTCCAGGAGCTAGGGCTGGAAATCAAAAAGGATTGACTCATCGGGTCATCGGAACATCGGTTCATCGAAGTGTGAGCAGCGACGGTAGCGATGATTCAATGGTCCGATGGCTCGATGGCCCGATCTCATGTCCGTCATTCGCATCCTTCCCGAAGCTGTCGCGAACAAGATTGCCGCCGGCGAAGTGGTGGAGCGCCCCGCGTCGGTGGTCAAGGAGTTGATGGAGAACTCGCTCGACGCCGGCGCTGAGCGCGTCGAGGTGGCAGTGGAGGCCGGCGGCAAGCGTCTGGTCCGTGTGGTGGATGACGGCTGCGGCATGAGCCACGACGACGCGCTGCTGGCCTTCGAGCGGCATTCCACCAGCAAGATCCGTTGCGCCGAAGACCTGTTTGAAATCTCCACGCTGGGGTTTCGCGGGGAAGCACTGCCCTCGATCGCCGCGGTTTCTCGCGTCGAACTGGAAACGCGGCACGCCTCGGAGAGCGCCGGAACGCGAATTGAAATTGCTGGGGGCAGGCTGCGGGACGTCAAGGAAGTGGCGTGGGCCCAGGGCACGCGGGTGGAAGTTCGCGACCTCTTCTTCAATACCCCCGCCCGGCGCAAGTTCCTGAAGTCCGAATCCACGGAACTGGGCCACATTGCCACCCTGGTTACGCACTATGCGCTGGCCCATCCCGCGAGGAGCTTTTACCTCGCCTCGCTCACGAACGAGCTTCTGAATGTGTCTCCCGTCGCGAGTGCCCGCGAGCGGGTTTACCAGGTCATGGGCGGCCAACTGCTCGAGCAGATGGTCGAGATCGCGCCGGTCGAACGCCGTCTGCCCGTGTCTTCCGTGCCCGGGACCGTCGAGGCGGAAGAGGGACCGGAAGAGCCTGTGCTGGTCCGCGTGTCGGGATTTGCCTCTCGGCCGGAAGTGCAGAAGCTGAACCGCAATCACATCTACTTCTTCGTGAACCGGCGGCTGGTGCGCGATCGGCTCATCCTCCACGCGATCTCGGAAGCTTACCGGAACATCCTGCCAGCCAGCGTCTTCCCCGTGGCGTTGATTTTTCTGGAACTGCCGGCCTCGGAAGTGGACGTCAACGTTCATCCCTCGAAAACCGAAGTGCGTTTTCGCCACTCGGCGTTTCTGCACGATCTGGTGCGCGACTCGATCCGACAAGCACTGGTGGCGGCGCAGCCTGTGGCAGCGTTCCCGCTGCCTAAGGTTCGCCGTGCGGCCACACCAGATTTGACGGAAACGGAAGCCGCAGAAAAGCTGAGTGAGGAACCGCCACTCATGCGGGGCGCCGAGATTCGAATGCCGCGGAGCGCTCCGCCCGCCGCAGGCAGGTTGGATGACTTCCGCCTTTCCGCACCCCGGCCTGAACCGGAAACGGGAACTCTGCCGCTCGAAGCGGCCGCTCTCACGGTGTATGCGCCAGCGCCCGCTCCACCCATGACCACGGTCGTGACAGAGGGTGAAGCGGTGTCGGCAGGGGCCGTTTCGGAATTCCCCGCAGACCTCCGGCCCCTCGGGCAGGTTCAAGATAGTTACATTGTGGCGACCAACTCTGACGGGTTGTGGATTGTGGACCAGCACGTGGCCCACGAGCGGGTGCTTTTCGAGCACCACCTCCGCCAGCGGCGAGAGATGAAAGTAGAGGGGCAGCGGCTCCTGCTGCCAATCATTGTGGAATTGAAGCCCGAGCAACTGGCGACCTTCGCGGGGATCGCGGAAGAGTTGGGGGCCAACGGGTTCGAGGTGGAGCCTTTCGGGCAGCGGACCGTTGCCGTCAAGACGGCCCCGGCCGAGATCCGCGCCGACGATGTGGAGCGGTTGCTACTGGAGATCCTAGACGGCGTGGGGCAGGAAGCGCGGGCGCTTTCGCTCGACGTTCTGCGCTTGAAGATCGCGGCCTCGGTTTCGTGCCACGCGGCCATCAAGGTGAACATGCCGCTCGACCACAACAAGATGGCATGGCTCCTGCGCGAACTGGGCAAGACCGAATGCCCCATGGCCTGCCCGCACGGCCGGCCGATTGTGCTGCGTTACGGCCTGAGGGAGATTGAGAAGGCGTTTAAGAGAACTTAGCCATCAGCCGTAAGCACTCAGCTTTCAGCAAAGAAGACTTATCCAATTGCTGATCGCTGATAGCTAGCGGCCGGGCGAATTCCATCTTGATGATGAAACCTCTCGTGATTGCGATCGACGGTCCCGCCGGAGCGGGGAAGAGCACGGTGGCGCAGAAGCTGGCGGCGCGCCTGGGCCTGAACTACGTGGACAGCGGGGCCACCTACCGGGCCGCGGCGCTCAAGGTGCTGGAAGCCGGCGTTTCGCCGGAAGATGAAACAATCGTGGTCGAGGTGATTGCGCGCACCGAGATCCGTTTTGCGACCGACGGCGACCGTTCCTCAGTGTGGCTGGACGGGAGGGATGTTACCCAGGCAATACGCACGCCGGAGGTGACGCTGGCCGCGGCCAAGGTATCTCGCCTTCCCGAGGTGCGAAAGAAATTGATTGCCCTACAACGCAGCCTGGTTCAAGGGCACGGCGTAGTGATGGAAGGCCGCGACATCGGAACGGTGGTCTTCCCCGAGGCCCCGCTGAAGATTTTCCTCAAGGCCGATGTGGAAGAACGGGCGCGCCGGAGACTGACACAAGACCAGGAGGAAGGCCGGACGAGCACGCTGGAACAGACCGCTTACGAAATTGGCCGCCGCGACCAGCTGGATGCGGAAAGAAAGGTCTCCCCACTCGTTCCCGCTCCTGATTCTGCGGAGATCGACTCCACCCATCTCAGCGCCGAGCGGGTCGTGGACAAAATCCTGGAGCTGGTGCGAGAGCGAAAACTGGCCTAAGTGGGAACTGTAACGGTTGAAGGGTAGAGTGTGAAGCACAGGACGCTGCCTTTCATCCTTTATACTTCACACTTCCGACTTCCTTACTTCCTAACCCCTAATCCCTGACTCCTGTCCTTACCGCCCACCATTGCTCATGGACGACAAGAACAGAGAGTTGCTGGCGGTTTTCGTGAGCTTGTCGATAATCAGTTCCATGCTCTCCACGGGGGACAGTGGGTTCAGGACTTTGCGCAGGACCCAGATGCGATTCAACTCGTCCTTGGGGACCAGCAACTCTTCCTTGCGGGTACCGGACTTGTTGAGGTCGATGGCCGGGAAGACGCGCTTATCAACCAGTTTCCGATCCAGGTTGATTTCCAGGTTGCCGGTGCCCTTGAACTCTTCGAAGATCACGTCATCCATGCGGCTACCGGTGTCGATGAGGGCGGTGGCAATGATGGTCAGGCTGCCGCCTTCCTCGATGTTCCGCGCCGCGCCGAAGAAGCGCTTGGGCCGCTGGAGGGCGTTGGAATCCACGCCGCCGGACAGCACCTTGCCCGAAGGCGGGACCACAGTGTTGTAAGCACGGGCCAGGCGCGTAATGGAGTCGAGCAGGATGACGACGTCGCGTTTGTGCTCTACCAACCGCTTGGCTTTCTCAATCACCATCTCCGCCACCTGGACGTGCCGGGCAGCGGGCTCGTCGAAGGTCGAGCTGATGACCTCGCCCTTTACGGTTCGCTGCATGTCCGTTACTTCCTCGGGGCGCTCGTCAATGAGCAGGACGATGAGCGTAATCTCCGGGTGGTTGGTGCTGACCGAGTTGGCGATGGTTTGCAGCAGCATAGTCTTGCCCGTGCGGGGAGGCGCCACAATCAGGCCGCGCTGGCCCTTGCCGATGGGCGTGAGCAGGTCAAGCACGCGCGCGGAGACGTTATCCTTGATGGTCTCCAGGCGAATGCGCTCCTGCGGGTAGAGCGGCGTGAGATTGTCGAAGAAGATCTTGTTCCGCGCCTCGTCGGGCGGCTCGAAGTTGATGGCCTCGACCTTGATGAGCGCAAAGTAGCGCTCGCCGTCCTTGGGGGGCCGAATCTGGCCGGAGATGGTGTCTCCGGTGCGCAGGTCGAACTTGCGGATCTGCGAGGGCGAAACATAGATGTCGTCGGGGCCGGGCAAGTAGTTATAGTCCGGCGCGCGCAGGAATCCGAAGCCATCCGGCAGGCACTCCAGCACGCCTTCGGAAAAGATCAGGCCGTTCTTCTCCGTCTGTGCTTGCAGGATCTTGAAGATCAGTTCCTGCTTGCGCAGGCTGGTGGCCCCCACCACGTTCAGGTCCTTGGCCACCTGGGTCAGCGTGGCGATATTCATCTCCTTGAGCTTGGCGATGTCGAGGACCTCGCCTTCCTTTACCTCAAGGATCCTTTCGTCCGGTACTTCGTCTTGGGTTTGTTTTCTAGTGGGCATTGTTACTCTCTTTAATTTCTCCTAGATTTTGGACCCCTTCAGGGGTCCGTCGGTGTCAATCCTGGGCCTAAGCGGAACTGGATTTCGCCGTGGGTTACTCGCCCTATCGACCGTTGGGCACAACGCGCGGTTCAAGACGGCAAGCCAGCGGCAACAAGTGCGGTCAAATGCTTCTTCATGAACCTTGGGTTTCTCGATCCTGGGTTATCAGGCCTAGTCAGTTGTGTTGATTGTGAAGCCGGAAACGTATCTTCCCACTTTCTTTCGATGCGCTTTTCGGGGAATAAGTTTCCAACTTCTTCCAGGTTTCCGACTTACCTCCGGGTGCTAATTGGTCAAGGGTTCTCGCTCGGCGTCGTTTGTGGAAGGAGAGAGCGCGGGTGATGCCTCGGGCTCAGCCTCCACGACCACGCGCGCGTCAATCTTCCGCTCCAACGCCAAGTCGAGCACCTCGTCCATGGTCTCGACAAAACGGATCGTGAGTTCTTCTTGAATGTTTGCCGGGATTTCCGACAAGTCCTTTTCGTTGTCGCGCGGCAGGATCACCGTCTGGTTGCCTGCCCGGTGAGCCGCCAGGAGCTTCTCCTTGACCCCACCGATGGGCAGCACCTTGCCGCGCAAGGTAATCTCGCCGGTCATGGCGATATCGCGCTTCACAGGAATCCTGGTGAGCGCGCTGACCACTGCGGTAGCCAGGGTGATCCCCGCCGAAGGGCCGTCCTTGGGGATCGAGCCCTCCGGGATGTGGATGTGGATATCCACGTGCCGGTAGAAATCGGAGCCCAATCCCAGCCGTGCTGCCCGCGAGCGGACATAGCTCATGGCCGCCTGACCCGATTCCTGCATCACGTCGCCGAGTTTTCCGGTGAGCAAGAGCTTACCTTTGCCCGGCATGATGGTGGATTCGATGTTGAGAATCTGGCCGCCCACCTCGGTCCAGGCCAATCCGGTGGCCAGACCGATTTCGTTTTTCTCCTCCGCCTTGGTGTCCCGGAACTTGATGACGCCGAGGTATTCCTGCAGATCATCCGGTCCGACGTTCAGTTGCAGCCCCTTGCCTTCCTTCACCACCTTGCGGGCCACCTTACGGCAGATATTGGCAATCTCCCGCTCCAGGTTGCGGACGCCCGCTTCGCGCGTGTAGCCGCGGATGATGCCCACAATGGCCTCGTCGGTGAAGGTCAGGTTCCCGGCCTTCAGCCCTGCGGCGTCGCGCTGCTTACGGACCAGGAAGCGCTTAGCGATTTCCAGCTTTTCCGGCTCCGTGTATCCCGACAAGCGCAGGATCTCCATTCGATCCTGGAGCGGCTGAGGGATGGTGTGGACCACGTTGGCGGTGGTAATGAAGAAGACCCTGGACAGGTCGTACTCCACGTCCAGGTAGTGGTCCATGAACATGTGGTTCTGCTCGGGGTCGAGTACTTCGAGCAGCGCAGCCGAAGGGTCGCCGCGGAAATCCATGCTCATCTTGTCCACTTCATCGAGCAGGAAGATGGGGTTGATTGTGGCTGCCTTCTTCATCATCTGGATGATCTGGCCGGGCAAGGCGCCGATATAGGTGCGCCGGTGGCCGCGGATTTCCGCCTCGTCGCGTACCCCGCCCAACGACAGCCGTACGAACTTGCGGCCTGTGGCGCGGGCAATGGAGCGGCCCAGGGAGGTCTTGCCCACTCCCGGCGGACCCACGAAGCAGAGGATGGAACCTTTGGGGTTCTTCACCAGTTGTCGGACGGCCAGGAACTCCAGAATCCGTTCCTTGATCTTTTCCAGACCATAGTGGTCTTCTTCGAGAGTCTTCTCTGCCCGCCCGATATCGCGGATTTCCTTCGACCGCTTTTTCCACGGCATGGCCAGCAACCAGTCGAGGTAGTTGCGCGATACCGTGGATTCGGCCGACATCGGCGGCATCATCTCCAGCCGCTTGAGCTCGGCCTCGGCCTTCTCGCGGGCGTCCTTGGTCATGCCAGACGTTTCGATCTTCTTCTTCAACTCCTCGAGCTCGTTCTTCTCGTTGCGCCCCAGCTCTTTCTGGATAGCCCGAATCTTCTCGTTCAGGTAGTACTCGCGCTGGGCGCGCTCCATCTGGCGCTTGACACGGCCCTGGATGGTCCGGTCGACGTTGAGCTTCTCGATTTCCACGTCCAGGATGTCCGCCAGGCGCGTGAGGCGATCCACGGGGTCAAAAATCTCCAGCAGTTCCTGCCGTTCCTCAATACTGACAGTCAGGTTGGCGGCCACCGTGTCGGTGAACTTGCCGATTTCGTCCACCTTCACGGCCGCGATCATCGTTTCGTAGTTCAGGCTCTGGGAGAGTTTCACGTACTGCTCGAACAGCGAGGTGACCCGCTGGACAAGCTGTTCCAGGCTGGGGGTGGTCACGGTCCGGTAGGTCACCGTTTTCACCACGGCCCGGAAGTAGCCTTCCTCACTGGAGATCTTCAGAACCTTGCCGCGCTCGAGGCCCTCCACCAGCACCTTGATATTGCCGTCGGGCAGTTTCAGGCTCTGGACGATATTGGAAATGGTCCCGACCTGGTAAATCTCGTTGGGCTTGGGCTCATCCACGGAAGCATCGTGCTGGGTGGCCAGGAAGATTTTCTTGTCGCCCGCCAGGGCTTCTTCCAGCGCCCGGATGGAGCTTTCGCGGCCCACCACGAAGGGCGTCATCATGTAAGGAAAGATGACGACATCCCGGATGGGCATCATGGGCAAGGTCCGGGTATCGGCTTTTTCGCGACCTGAAAACATGCTGGCGTTCATCAACCTGCCTTCTCCAGCAGCGTGGAATTGAAACTGATTTCGTGGTTCCTGACCATCTCCTCGGTGACCACGAACTCCCGCAACTTACGTTGACTGGGGAGGTGGTACATCAGGTCCAGCATCAGGTCCTCGAGGATCATCCGCAGCCCGCGCGCGCCCAGCTTGCGCTCGATCGCCTTGCCTGCAATGGCCGTCAACGCCTCGTCGCTGAACCGCAGCTTGACATTCTCAAATTCAAACAGCTTCTGATACTGGCGCACCAGCGCGTTCCTCGGCTGGGTGAGAATCTGCACCAACGTCGCCGCGTCGAGATCGCTCAGCACGCTCACCACAGGCAGCCGCCCCACGAATTCCGGAATCAGACCGTACCGTATAAGGTCTATCGGCTGAAGCTGCTCCAGGATTTCGATATCTCTTCGGCTCCCCGGCCCGGGGGCAGCGGGCGCTTCGGTGTGGAACCCCATCGTCTTCTTCGTGCCGGCACGCTGTTCGATGATCTTCTCCAACCCCACGAAAGCCCCGCCGCAAATGAACAGGATGTTCGTCGTATCCACGGGGGTGAATTCCTGGTGCGGATGCTTTCGCCCCCCCTGGGGCGGAACGTTAGCCACCGTTCCTTCCAGGATCTTGAGCAGGGCCTGCTGGACCCCCTCGCCGGAGACGTCGCGCGTGATGGACGGGTTCTCGTCCTTCTTCGAGATCTTGTCAATCTCGTCGATATAGACGATGCCGTGCTGGGCCCGTTGGATGTCGCCGCCGGCGTTCTGGAGCAGCCGCAGGATGACGTTCTCCACGTCCTCGCCCACGTAGCCGGCCTCCGTCAGCGTCGTGGCGTCCACGATGGCGAAGGGCACCTCGAGCACCCGGGCCAGGGTCTGCGCCAGCAACGTCTTACCCGTACCCGTCGGCCCGATGAGCAGGATATTGGACTTCGTCAGCTCCACGTCGCTGCGCACGCGGGCGAACATGATGCGCTTGTAATGGTTATAAACCGCGACGCCCAGCTTCTTCTTGGTTTTCTCCTGCCCGATGACGTACTGGTCGAGGAAGGCCTTCACCTCGGCCGGCTTGGGCAGCTTGAGCTGGGCCGCCGGCGGTTGCTCCTCCCGGCCTTGGTCCAGAACCTTGCTGCACGCCACCACGCATTCGCTGCAGATATACGCACGGGGATGATCTCCCGGCGGGGAAATCAGTTTCCCCACGGCATCCTGGGTCTTGTGGCAGAACGAGCAGCGCGGTAGTTCGTCGTTCCCGGCGCGCTTCAAAGGTCTCTCCCGGTTCTACTTGTGCTTGAAAATGATCTCGTCAATGATGCCGTATTCCCGCGCTTGCTGGGCGCTCATCCAAAAATCCCGTTCCATGTCGTGCTCAATCTTCTCCACGGGCTGGCCGGTATGTTTCGCCATGATTTCGTTCAGACTGGCCCGAATGCGCAGGATTTCGCGAGCGTGGATGTCGATATCTGTCGCCTGGCCGGAAAGGCCACCCATGGTGGGCTGATGAATCAGGACGCGGGAGTTGGGCAGAGCAAACCGCTTGCCCGGCGTCCCGGCGGCTAGCAGCAACGCCGCCACACTGGCGGCCTGGCCGATGCAAATCGTCGCCACGTTGGGTTTGATGAACTGCATGGTGTCGTAGATGGCCATCCCCGCTGTCACGACCCCCCCCGGCGAGTTGACGTACAACGACACGTCCTTCTCCGGGTCCTCGGCCGCCAGAAAGAGCAGTTGGGCGGTCACCAGGTTGGCCATGTTGTCGTCAATCGGCGTGCCGATAAAAATGATGTTGTCCCGCAGGAGGCGGGAATAGATGTCGTACGCGCGTTCCCCCCGGTTGGTCTGCTCCACCACCATGGGAATCAGCGTCATGCTAGGTTCATTTTTGTTCATGGCTTGTCCCGGGCGTCAACCCTCAACCCGCGTTGACAATTCCTGGACTTTTCCGAATGATTTTTGCGTTGCGGTAGATGAACTCAAGCGCTTTCTGGTTGCGGCGAGAAGCTCTAATCTTAGCCACCCCCGCATTGCGTGTCAAGCGCGTTTTCAAAGCCGCTGGCGCCTCATGCCGCTCCTCGGCCAGGTCCCGGATCAAAGCGTCGATTTCTTCGTCCGTGACTTCAATCCCTTCCGCCCCGGCAATCCTTTCCAGAATCAGCGAACCCCGGACATCCTTCTCCGCCTCGGGCCGGGATTCCTCGCGGAGCTTTCGCCAGTCGATCTCCGTGGTCCGGGGATCAATTCCTTGGGCGACGAGTTGCGATACCAAGCTCTCGATCTTGCGGTCCAGCTGCGCTTCCACCAACGCCTCGGGCACCGGGAACGGGCCGCGGTTCACCAGTTGCTCCAGCAGCTTCCGCATCGCGGCATTCTCTACCTGGTGCTTGCGGCGCTTCTCCAAGTCCGCGCGCAAGGTGGTTCGCAGGTCGGCCAGCGTTTCAGACTCGCTCACGGATTTGGCCAGCTCGTCATCGAGCGCGGCAACCACTTTCTTTTTGATGCTCTGAACCTCCACGCGGTAACGGAACGTTTTGCCCGCCAGTGATTTCTGCGCATAGTCGTCGGGGTAGGTGGCGTCAAACTCCCGCACTTCGCCCGCTTTCGTGCCGCGCAGGTTCTCAGTGAAGGCCGCCACGGTCCCTTTTCCACCCAGGTGGACCACCGCGTCGCGGGCCTCGAGGGGACGCCCCTCCGGGTTCTTCAGGTCGCGGCCGTGGTAGGAAACCAGCACGTAATCGTCATCGGCGGCAGGCCGATCCTCAACCACTTCATAGGTGGCCGCGCGCTGCCGCAACTCCTCCAGGGCCTCGTCCACGTCCGCGTCGCTTACAGTGCTCGGCTCTTCTTCCACCTCCAGGTCCTTGTACTCGCCCAGCTCAAACTGGGGCAGAACCTCGAAGGTCACCTTGCAGGTGAGGGGTTGATCTTCCTCGAACTTGAGCTCCTCGAAGTGCGGCTCGCCTACCACCGTTAGCTTTTGTTCCTTGACGGCGCTGTCGAAGAACTTGGGGAGCAGAGATTGCACCACCTCGCGGCGGATGTTCTCGCGGTAGTGCTGCCGGACCAGCGCCGTGGGTGCATGGCCTTGCCGGAAGCCCGGAATCCGCGCCACGCGCTGGTATTGTGCCGTGACGGTTTCCGCTTCCTTCCGCACCGCGTCCACGGGGATTTCAATCAGCAGTTCTTTCTTGCAGGTCTCAGCCTCCACGCTGCCTCGATGGATGGGACAAGAGAGTGAAATAGAATGGCGAGATGAATCGTTCTCCTAAAACGCTGCGAGCGACCCGGGGGAAAATGAATCCCGATTCTGTTACCGGAAGGTTGTTACGTCCCTTGTAGCCCCAGGACCTTCAGTATAGCACAAGCGCTGCGCGTGTCAACTCAAGTCACTTGTCAGTGCTCGATTATCAGCAGTCAGTTGCCTGGGACTAGTTGAACTGGAAACCGACGAACAACGGGCTACCGAAAACACACCACCGACATTCCTATTTTGACTTCTGACTCCTGACTTCTGACTCCCTCCGGAATATTCTCACCCACTGCCCTCTACGTTCGAACTGAGCAAGCAATCGCAGTCGGTATCGCGCCACCAGCGTCTCGTCCGGGGCCTGCGGCGCGTAGTCGAAGTAGCGCTCCTGCACCTTCTGGAAATACGGAAACCGCGCTAGCCAATTCTCCGGCGGCTCATACTTGCGGGAGTAGAGATAGAGAACGTCAAAGGATTCTGCGGGCACCCCGTTGAACTCTCCGGGCGTGAGACCCTGGAGCGGCACAACCCGCAGAGGCTTGCGGACGTAGCCAAGAAAGGGCCGAGCCAGCTCGTCCGTGGCTGGCCAGGCGGTCAGGATGCGCTCGTTTGGGGAACGCGATTCGAGGAACTGCGCAGCTTGCTGATGCAGGCGAATGAAGTCCGCGTAGGAGAGATTGTCTTCGTAGGGGAATGGGTAAGGCGGGTTGATGAACCAGGCCGCCACAAAGCACGCGAGCGTCGCGCCGCACAGGCTGCGAGCAACGATCTTGGGCAGCCGCCACACCAGGACAGTCGCAACCAGAAAGACGATCGGAATAATTGGCAGCAGATAACGCGGCAAGATGGCGCCGCCCACCAGACTCAGCAGGAGCAGGTACATCACGGCCAGTCCGGCAGCCAGGAAGAAAAGGTTGCCGAAGCTCCTCTGTGCCTCTGTGTCTCCGTGGCTCTCCGATCTGTAGGGGCGGGCCTTTGTGCCCGCCCACGGGGGGCTGCCCCTCCGCCACCACACGCCCAGCGCGGCGCCAGCCACCAGCAGCCAATTGAATCCCCCGACAAAGACCTCGTAGAGCCTCCGCAGCAAGCTCCAGAAGACCCGGCCCGGATCGAGGGTCGAGTAGAGGTTGTATTGCAGGTACTCGGCATTGCCTGTCCAGAAGCCCGTCACGTGATGGTAATAAAGCGTCCAGGCTGCGAGCGGCACGAGCGGCGTGGCCAGCGCGAGCCAATCTCGTAGGGGCACGGCGCGCCGTCCCCCTGTGGAGCGCCACACGAATACCCACGCCACCGGCAGCAGTACCACCGCCGTCTCTTTCGTTAGCACCGCGCATGACGCTGCCGCAGCGAACATCCACACTCGCCCCTCGAGCAACGCCAACACCGCGAGCGTGGTAAACAGGGCCGCGGGGAGGTCAAGGTAAACCAGCGAGCTTTGGGCGAAGAACATGGGCGACAACGCCAGCAGCACGGCGCTCCAAATGGCCGCCTCGCACGTGACGACCCGCCGCGCCAGTGCATAGAGAGCAACAACTGTCGCCGCTGCCACCAGAATCATGGCTGCGCGCGTCACCAGCGGCGAGAATCCGAACACCCGCCACACGAACGCGAGATACACCATCACCAGTGGCGTGTGCCCCGTAGGCAAGGTGCTTTCCGGAATCAGCAGCCACGACCGGTAGAAGTCCAGCGCCGCGGGAATGTAGTATCCCGCTTCGTCCCAGAAATACGGCAGGCGAAGGAGCGGATAGTGCAGCGCGAGCAAGCCTACGAAGGTGGCCAGGACTCCGAGGATTAGGGCGAGACGAGAACGCATCGGGAGCTTTCCCTCGTACCGCCGCGCTCTGCGCGGCCTTG